>NZ_CAKZPW010000375.1:0-5896 GCF_937139385.1 uncultured Maritalea sp.
CAATGGGGTTACGCCGGATACAGCGCGCACAATCGTGCGGACCAACACCACGGTGATTGGTGCGCTTGCGGTGAAGCGGGGCGATGCTGACGCGCTGATTTGTGGCTTGCAGGGGCGCTACATCAAGCACGTTCGCGATATTAAGTCGATCATTGGGCTTGATGAGGGCGCGACGGATGTTTCTGCCTTGTCGATGCTGATCATGCGCCGTGGTGTGTTTTTCTTTGCCGATACTTATGTAACGATGGACCCGAGCCCGGACGAGTTGGTTGAGATTGCATTGCAGGCGCAAGACCATTTGAAGCGGTTCAACCTTGAAGCGAAAGCTGCGCTACTCAGCTATTCAAACTTTGGTTCACGTGATGGTGGCACATCTGAGAAGATGCGTACTGCCTACCAAAAACTCAAAGCCGCTGCGCCTGACATGATAGTTGAGGGTGAAATGCAGGGGGATTTGGCGCTCAACCAAATGCTGCGTGAACGTTATATCCCGCAAAGCAAATTGTCAGGTGAAGCAAACCTGTTGTTGTTCCCAAATTTGGATGCTGCAAACTTGTCGATGACTCTCATCAAAGAGCTAAATGACGCATTGTCTGTTGGGCCAATTTTGATGGGCACCGCAAAACCTGCGCATATTCTGTCACCTTCTGTGACCAGCCGTGGCATTGTCAATATGACCGCTGTAGCAGTTTCTGAAGCCGTTGGTGCGGACGCTAAATAGCGTCCGCCTTCAAATTTCGTTTTACTGAAACGCCGTTTCCGCAAACGATCTGAGTTTGCGGGAATGGATCGAGTGGGCCGGCTGTTGGCGCAGGATTTCCATGGCGAGTATGCCAATTTCTAGGTGTTTGCTGACTTGGGTGCGGTAGAAATCGCTGGCCATGCCGGGCAATTTAAGTTCGCCATGCAAAGGTTTATCCGAAACGCATAATAGGGTGCCGTATGGCACACGGAACCTGAACCCGTTTGCTGCGATGGTAGCGCTTTCCATATCCAAGGCAATGGCGCGAGATTGGGATAGTCGTTGGGCGATTTCGTTTTGGTCGCGCAACTCCCAGTTTCGATTGTCAAATGTTGCGACAGTGCCGGTACGCATAATGCGCTTTTTGTCTGAACCGCTGAGTTGGGTCACTTCACCAACGGCTTGTTCCAGAGCAACTTGCACTTCTGCTAGGGCTGGAATGGGAACGGAAATGGGCAAATCGGCGTCCAGCACATGATCTTCTCGAACGTAAGCGTGTGCCAAAACATAGTCGCCTAGGTCTTGCGAGTTGCGCAAGCCCGCACAGTGTCCCAACATAATCCAGGCGTGAGGGCGCAATACCGCGATGTGGTCGGTTATGGTTTTCGCATTAGAGGGGCCAACCCCAATATTGACCATGGTGATGCCCGAACCATGTTTGGCTTTCAAGTGATAGGCGGGCATTTGCGGCTCTCGCGGTGGTTTTTCGCCGGTCGATACCTCGTCGGAATTCACATTGTGGGTGACCACATTGCCTGGTTCCACGAAGGCGTGGTAATCGGGGTGACCTTCTTCCATCCATTTATGGGCAAGGCGGCAAAACTCTTCGATGTAGAAACTGTAGTTGGTGAACAACACAAAGTTTTGGAAGTGCTCAGGCTTCGTTGCAGTGTAATGAGACAATCTGTGCAACGAATAGTCTACACGCGGCGCTGTAAAGGCTGCTAGCGGGTAGGGGCCGCCCTTTGGTGGTATGAAGGTGCCATTGGCGATTTCGTCGTCTGTATGGGCCAAATCTGGCACATCAAAGATGTCGCGCAGCGGAATACCGAGCGCGTTGATCGCATCTCCATCCAAAGTGGTGGTTGGATCGAGCGCGAAATGCACAGGAATGGGTGTGTCAGATTCGCCGACTTCAATTTCGCAATCATGATTTTTCAAAAGCTGCGCAAACTGGGCTGTTAAATAGTATTTGAACAGCTCTGGTTCTGAAATTGTTGTCTGGTAAATGCCCGGCGAATGCAAGAACCCATAGGGCAAGTGGGAATCGACTTTTTGAAAGCTGGTGGAGCGGACTTTAGCCATTGGATAAGTCGCGCGAATTCGCCCTTTTGGTTGCTTGCCGTCTGACAGATCGCGCACTGCATCTCGAATAAACTGTGTGTTGCGATCATAAATCTCAGCGACGTAGTCGCGGGCTAGATAGGGATCGCTGAAAGATTTGTTCGGCAAAGCTATTGGGCGAATAGTATCCATTTGGGCTCCGTTGTTGTTTTTGCTTTTTGTCGTTTGGGCACTGAGTTTGGTACCATGCGCAAAGCATATCCGGTGTTTTCGATTTTGTCTTTAAGTGTGGTTAGAAGTTTTTTTGATCACAAGAATGTGACGGGCCTTTAAACATCAAACTTGATCCCCATATCGTTCTCATGCGGTCAGCATATTGCCCTTTGCTGATTGCTCTGGTCGCTGTCGGACATGTCCCCCTTTGCAGCCCTCAACCATGTCCGATGGCGACCCAAATCTTTGACTTCCCAAACAAGACCAATGCACCCTCACATTGGCTTTTGTTTGGCTAAGTTCTTTAAGTAATTCCTACGCTGCTGCCCTGCGTTTCGCTTCGATGCTGGATTGAATGAGGTCTTTTTCCATCAGATCCGCGACGGTTGAGATCATTTTGGAAAACAGTGCGGCTAACACTTTGGACATGAATGTTTTGGGGGTTGCTTTAAACACAAGCGTAACATTCGCTCCGCCTTCGGTTGGCTCAATTGTGTAGCTGGTGACATATTCTGTGCCATGACTGAAAGCTTCAACCTCAAACAATGTGGGTCTATTTATTGTGGTCACTGTCATTTCTTCGGTGGCTTCGCGGCCCATCATGATGCGGGTTTCGCGCACGCGCGTGCCAACGGCCACTGGCCCTTCTGTCAACATTTCAACTTTAATAATACCGTCGACAAAGCTGGCGGCATTTGGAAAATCTGAGACCACATCGAAAGCGATTTCGGGTGAGCTTTCGAAATGTTTGGAAACTGTTATGGTTGGCATGTTGCGGTCCTATTCCGGGTATTTTTGCGCCATATAGGCGACAGATTTGGTGATGATTTCTTCAAGAGCTGATTCATCGATGTCGCTTAAGCGTTTGATATATAGGCAGCCTTTGCCGTGTTTGTGCTTGCCCATCTTCTCAAGTAGCGTCTCGTATTCTGAAAATCCGGCCATGATGTAGAGGACGATATTGGCCTTACGCGCTGCAAAACCCGAGCGCATGAAATCGCCTTCGCGTCCGCTTTCATATTTATAGTGATAATCACCGAACCCAACGATCGAGGTGCCCCACATTTTGGCTGGTGCGCCCACAATGCGTTCCATCATCACTTTGATTTTGAAGCAGTCCGCGCGTTTTTCGTCCCCCTCAATCGTCATAAGGTATTCGTCAACATTCTGTTCTGTTTTTTGGGTTTTATTTTTGTTCTGTGCCATTCTCGCTTCCCCTTGGATCATCAAACCACGAAATATGCCCAGTTGGCTAGTTTGCCGTAGTTTCTTTGATTTCACTGCGATTGCCAAATCCAGTTACGGCGCGTTTTATAAGGGCTTGCAGAACAGATTCATCAATATCGCTTAATTGCTTGATATATAAACAACCTTTGCCGACTTTGTGCTTTCCCAATTTGGCAAGCAAGGGATCATTTTTTTCTGGGTACCAAAAAATATAGAGTGTGATCTGCGTTTTGCGGTTGGCAAAACCTATGCGAAATGTTTCGCCGGAGTGGCCACTTTTGTATTTGTACTTGTAGCTGGAATAACCAATGACGCATGGTCCCCACATCTTTGCTTCCCAGCCAGAAATGGTGGTCATCATGTTGTGGATTTTTATGCAGTCGTTGCGACGGCTTTCATCTTCAATGGAAGCGAGAAATGCCTCTGGTGTCATGTAATCTGTCATGTGTTTAATCATCACGTAGTTGGCGCAATCGTCAAGAATTTCCTTGCATTCAATTAGTCAGTTAGCTTATTGACTAAATCATGGACGAAGAATTTGTATTTATCGCCAACGCTTTGGCGCACGAGAAACGACTTAAAGTCTTGGAGTGGCTAAAGGACCCTGTAAGCAATTTTACTCCACAAGTGGATGGAGATTTGGTCAGAGACGGGGTCTGCTCGGGCTTTATTGCTGACAAACTTGGTGTCAGTGCGCCCACCGCTTCGGCGCACCTTGGCTTGTTGCGCGATGCGGGGTTGATTTCGTCCAAGCGGATCAAGAAGTGGACGTTTTATAAGCGCAACGAAGAGGCGATTCAGCGAGTTGCTAACCGCGTTGCGAGCGAGCTTTAGGGGAATATTGTGGGTGAGATTGATACCATTCGTGCTGCAAATCAGCGAGCAATCGAATATTTGAATACTGTCGACGCGCGTCGCGTGTTTCCTGATCAGGCCGCACTTGAGGGTTTGGACGGGTTTGATGAGGCGTTGCCCGATAGCTCTTCCGATCCTATGGAAACACTGGCGTTGCTGAATGATCTGGGCACACCGGCCACTGTGACCAATAATGGTGGGCGTTATTTTGGTTTTGTTATCGGGGCGACTTTGCCAGCTGCGGCGGCTGCTGAACGATTGGCAAGCGCTTGGGATCAGTGTGGGTCGTCGTTTGTCAATTCTCCGGTTGCCGCTAGAATTGAGACTGTGGCGACAAATTGGGTGCTTGATATCCTTGATTTGCCACGTGAAAGCCAGATTGGTTTTGGGACTAGTGCCACCGCTTGCGGCCTGTCGATGTTGGCTGTTGCTAGACGAACTTTGCTCAAGCGTAAGGGCTGGGACATAGATGCAGACGGCCTTGTTGGTGCGCCTGAGGTTAAATTGATGGTGTCTGAAACCATTCACATAACCATCAAGAAAGCGGCCAAGCTGCTGGGTTTTGGCCTGAACCGGCTGCTGATTGTTCCATGCGATGAAGATGGTCGGGTGATCGTTAATCAGATGCCAAAAATCGACGATATGACGATCGTTTGTTTGCAGGCCGGCGAAGTCAATAAAGGTTCGTTTGATCGGTTTTCTGAGATCATACCTGTGGTCCATGCTGCTGGTGCTTGGGTGCATGTTGATGGTGCTTTTGGCCTTTGGGCGCGGGCTAGTGAAGCGAAGAAACATCTGACGCACGGTGTTGAGCTTGCAGACAGTTGGACAACTGACGGGCACAAATGGCTTAACACTCCATATGATGGAGCGATGGCGATTTGCCGACATGCAGATGAGTTTGCTGCAACTTTGAATTCGGATGCTGTTTATTCGACCACTGAACCTTTTTCGCAAAAGAACCTGGTGCTTGAGTTCTCGCGACGAGCGCGCGGTATCCCGATTTGGGCTGCCCTTCGTTCGTTGGGGCGCCAAGGCGTTGACGAAATGGTTACTCGCCATTGTGCACAAGCAGTAAGGCTGGCCGAAGGCTTGCGCGGTCACGGTGTTACCGTTTTGAATGATGTGGTCATCAATCAAGTGCTTTGTACCCTTGGCAACGAACAGAAGAACGCCGCTCTTATTCAGCGGATCTCCGAAGCGGGAGAGATTTGGTTTGGACCGTCCAAATGGCGTGGTGAAAGTGTGTTTCGGCTTTCTGTTTCTTCCTGGCGGACGACGGACGAGGATATTGAGCGTGCGATTGATGCCATTGGGCGCGCAATTGCTGAACTTTAGCGGTTGATATCGGTCAACACAGATCATTGGTGTTTCCTTTAAACTGACTTCAGTTTGGAGGGCGCGCCCATGGAAAATGCGCAAAAAGCCTTATTATTATTCTCTGGCGGTCAAGATTCAGCGACCTGTTTGGCATGGGCGCTAGAAAAATATGACCGCGTGGAAACGGTTGGATTTGATTATGATCAGCGCCACAGCATTGAAATGCAGTGCAGAGACGTCGTGCGCAGAAATATT
>NZ_CAKZPW010000376.1:0-5013 GCF_937139385.1 uncultured Maritalea sp.
CTGACCTTGTTGCTCGTTTGGTTTTGGTCGAAACCAACTATTGCTCTGGCGATGGCTTGCTCGATACGCTGTCCTTGCAGTTGGCTAAAGTCATATTGCGTTCGACGCCTTGGGAACGGCTGCGCAAGCACATTCTGGATCTACACGGAAAGCACTCAATCGAATCGAATTTGTATTTGGATTCTGTTTTACCTCCGACTGCAGAACCCGTTTTGGCGCGCGATATAATGCTCGCGGCGCTTGATTGGAACGGCAAAAAACAGCTGCCGAAAATACCCGTGCAGACCGACGTTGTTGTGGGCGAGTTTTTTAATAGAACAGCCCAACAAGCTGAACAGTTTGCAGAACTCATACCAAACGCAACGCTGCACAAAATTGACGGCGCGGGTCACTTGGTCAATCTTGATGCGCATGAGACGTTCAATTCGATCCTGCTTGATTCCGCTCGCGTCGAATTAGTAGCTTAAAAACAGCTTCGGGGCGCTTAAAGGTTGCACTGGTGCCCTTCGCGAAAATAACCTAAGAAATGGCAACTATCATATAGGGTTTCTAAGGTTCAGCCATGGCGATATTCGGCGTAATGCTTGCAGGTGGTGGTGGCGTGCGATTGGGCGGCGTCGACAAAGCCCAGCTAAAGCTGGGAAATACAAACCTTGCCACCCTCGTCTACAATCAGATTTTTCCGCAATCTGATTTCTTGAGCATTACTTTTGCACCAGATAGTGAGCGTTCGTCACTGCCTGAAAATGTTGCGCGATTAACCGACAAATTTGATCCACAGATTGGCCCGCTGGGCGGTATCTACGCTGGTTATGAATGGGCAAAGAGTTTGGGCGCAAAAGATCAGAACGACTATTTGCTGATTGTTCCGATTGATAGCCCGCTTTTCCCGAGCGATTTTGTTCAACAGGCCGTGCCCCTCATGCAAATCAGTGATGTGGTGGTGGCCCGGTATGGTGATCAGGAATACCCCACTTGCAGTTTGTGGCGCTGCGGAGCTGCATCAAGAATTGGAGCAACAAGGTCGGGCGCGCGAAACAACTCGGTTCGAGGATATTTGGATAAACTGGAAGTTGGTTACATTGATTTTTTGTCGTCACACCCTGAAAATCCATTCAAGAACGTCAACAAAATTAGCGACTTAATTAAACTAAGTGCCCGAACCACCTAATTTGGTCGATACAAACAAAAAAGTTTGAAAAAATGGCAAAAAAGGTCTTGGCAAGCCCGTTCAAAACAGTTAAACCCCGTCTCACCTGATCATCAGGAATGTTTGGTGATCCTCAGTAGCTCAGTTGGTAGAGCAATCGGCTGTTAACCGATTTGTCGCAAGTTCGAGTCTTGCCTGAGGAGCCAAAAACAACTCTCTGAAATTGCTGACTTAACTTTGCACTCGGCTGCCGTCATAGGCGAACTGATATCCGCTGTCATTTGGTACCAATCCATCAATGACGCTCAGCAGTTTCTTCGCGGCTATAAGTGGCGTGAATTTTTCGCTTGGCGTGTTGTAGTTTTCAGATAGTCGCGTAGCCACTGTGCCGGGGTGCAGTGCGACACAAATGTGCTGTTTCTGTTTCCGTTGTATTTCGATTGATGCGGTACGTACAATTTGATTCTTAGCTGCTTTTGCGGCCCTATAACTCACCCAACCACCAAGTTTATTGTCTTCAATTGAACCAACTCTAGCGCCGAGCGTTGCAAAGACCGATCGTTCGCCCGGGCGCATCAATGGCGCGAAGTGTTTAATGATTAGCGCTGTTCCAATGGCGTTGATCGCAAAATGCGCGGCCATGTTTGCAGGATCAATTTCGGCAAAGGCGCGCTCGGGTCTTTTGCCGTCGATTTCAAGCGCACCAGTGGCGTCTATTATCAGGTCAAACAACGCCCCTTCGTTTTGAAAGTGGTTGCTCGCTTCAATAATTGAGGGCTCAGTCCTCAGATCAAAGCCTTCGAAACTCGCTCGATCCAAACGGGTAACATATTGGCAATTGCCGTGTGCTTCCAATTGTTCAAGGAATGCTCCACCAATCCCACCGGTTGCCCCTATGACTAACGCATTAAAACTCTGACCCAAACTTTGCATGGCGCTCCCCTTTTCTGTTGAGGTTTACGCACCACTTGTGTTCTTAGATCACCGTTTAAGTTTCACGCTCACTCCACAGGCTTCGTTCTTGGCGATTTGAGCAGTTGCCAGGCGGCAAGTCCCACGCCAAGTGCGACCACACCAATCATTAAGCTGGCCAACGCATTGATTTCAGGGCTAACGCCCAAGCGGACTTTGGAAAAAATCACCATCGGCAAGGTCGATGCCCCCGGACCCGACACAAAGCTGGCGATCACCAAATCGTCCAACGATAGGGTGAAAGACAAAAGCCAACCGGACATCAATGCTGGGGCGATTGTGGGCAGGGTGATATCAAAGAAAACGCGCACGGGCTTGGCACCAAGGTCCCTCGCCGCTTCTTCAATCGACTCGTCAATATCGCTCAACCTTGATTGCACAACAACGGCTACATAGGCCAAGCAAAACGTCGTATGGGCGATAACAATTGTCGTAAAACCGCGTCCTGCCGGCCATCCAAACATTGATTCCATTGCAACAAATAAAAGCAACAGGGACAAACCGGTAATCACTTCGGGCATAACCAACGGCGCGGCTGTCATCCCGCTGAGCATTGGCTTGAACCAGAACCGTCCCAGCCGTGTCAGCACAAATGCCGCAAGTGTGCCAAGCACCAGTGCCAAGGACGCACTGATAAAGGCGATGCGAAGGCTGATCCAGGCGGCGCCCAATATTTGGGGGTCCTGCAACAGCTCACCATACCAGTGTGTTGAAAAGCCCCCCCAAACCGTTACCAGTTTTGATTTGTTGAAACTAAACACCACAAGAACAATGATGGGGATGTAAAGAAACGCAAATCCCAAGAACGTTGCGATGGGTAAGAACCTGAATCTCTTTGTCATAACAACTCCTACAGCGTTTCTGATCGGTTTTGGCCGTCTTGAGCTTTTTGCAAAAGCATAATCGGCAACACCAACACCAACAGCATGATGATGGCGACAGCTGAGGCGGTCGGCCAATCGCGATTCCGGAAAAACTCATCCCAGAGCACACGCCCGATCATATTTGTGTCAGGCCCACCGAGCAGAGCGGGAATTACAAACTCACCAACGACGGGAATGAAAACAAGCATACAGCCTGCCAACATCCCCGGGAGAGACAATGGCAATGTCACTGTTAAGAAAGTGGTGAACGGCCTTGCGCCGAGGTCGCTTGAGGCCTCAAGCAATGACCCATCCAGCTTCACCAGGTTGGCGTAAAGCGGCAAAATCATAAAGGGCAAATAGGTGTAAACAATGCCGATATAGACAGCGAAATCTGTTTGCATCATTACCAATGGCTCATTGATGATGCCAATGCTCATCAGAAGATTGTTGATGTATCCATTGCCCTTCAGGATGCCAATCCATGCATAGACACGAAGCAAAAAAGACGTCCAAAATGGCATAATTACCAACATCAACAAGATGTTGCGCCACCGTCCACTTGATCGCGCAATGAAATATGCCATCGGGTATCCAACCAACAGCGCAAAAATGGTTGAAAAGAATGCGATGCGCAACGAAGACCCATAGGCCGCGAGGTACAAACCATCTTCAACCAAATACTGATAGCTAAGAAAGCTGAAATTCAGCGCAAAACCTGATTCAGTGCCTTGAACGAGTTTGGAATATGGGGGGCGCGCAATCATCGCCTCGGCGAAGGAGATTTTTAGAACAACGATGAACGGAATCAGAAAGAATACGAGCAACCAAAGCGTTGGGACTGCAATCACCAGTCCTTTTCCACTCAAGCCAAATCGGGCAAGAAACCTAGCAGTCCACTGAAACGGTTTTGAGTTGACGATCGATTCTGTCATGATTGGAGCACCACCCCAGCCGTTTCGTCCCAGGTGAGATAGACTTCTTCATCCCAAGAAATTGCTTCATCATCTCTGCGAACACGATTGGATTGTGTTGCTTTCACAACCTTTCCACTATCAAGCTTGATGCGGAACACACTCAGATTGCCCATGTAGGCAACGTCTTCCACCATACCTTTAAGGATGTTGGAATCGCCGTCAGGTCGTTTTCGATTCAAAATGAGTTTCTCAGGGCGAATGGCAAACCAGAGTTTTTGGTCAGGTGAACAACTAACGCCGTGCCCCACAAAAATCTCTGTACCTGCCTCTTGAGACTCTATGCGCACAAAGTCTTTGTCGTCTTCCTTCACGCGCCCTTCAAACATATTCACTGAGCCGATGAAATCGGCAACAAATCTCGTGTTTGGGTATTCGTAAATCTCGGGAGGTTCGCCCACCTGGACGATTTCACCATAGTTCATGACGCCAATGCGAGTGGCAAGCGTCATCGCCTCTTCTTGATCGTGGGTAACCACCATAAAAGTGATGCCCAAGCTTTCTTGTATTTTGATTAGTTCAAACTGCGTTTCTTCACGCAGTTTTTTGTCGAGCGCGCCCAAGGGTTCATCAAGTAACAGCAGTTTGGGCCGTTTAATCAACGAACGTGCCAGCGCCACCCTTTGGCGTTGCCCACCAGAAAGTTGATCGGGCTTGCGCTTGCCAAAATTGCTCATTTGGACCAAACCAAGCATGTCAGCAACCTGGTCAGCTATTTCGGACTTAGCCACGCCGTCGCGTTTCAACCCATAAGCGATGTTCTGCTCCACACTCATATGTGGGAACAACGCATAAGATTGGAACATCATGTTTGTTGGTCGTTCGTGCGAGGGAATTCCGGCCATATCTTGGCCGTCGATTTCAATTGTGCCTGAAGTTGGGGTTTCAAACCCTGCCAGCATTCGAAGCAGCGTGGATTTTCCACTACCAGAACCACCCAATAGGCAAAATAATTCGCTGCGAAATACATCAAGGCTGACGTCATCAACGGCGATGAAATCGCCAAATTTCTTAGTTAGCTTTTTGATACGGATAAATGGCTTTTCACCAGGCC
>NZ_CAKZPW010000377.1:0-3073 GCF_937139385.1 uncultured Maritalea sp.
TGGCACTGGGCCAGGCAAGCCGATGGCGACTTTGCCAACATTTTCTGGGCTGAAGCAATCGACGTCTTTGGCAGGGCTTAGTGCATTGATGATCTTGTTTTCATCAATGTGTTTTGGCACCGGCAATTGGCACAGGATACCGTGCACATCGTCACGATTGTTGAGTTCTTCAATAAGGGAGAGAACTTCTGCCTCTGGCACGTCGGCGGCCAACTCATACTTAAATGAGTTCATGCCAACTTCTTTTGTCTGCTTTGCCTTATTGTTCACATAGACTTGGCTGGCGGGGTCGTGACCCACGATGATCACGGCAAGTCCCGGCGTTATATTGTGTTCAGATTTTAAGCGCTCAACGTGATCTGCAATCCGTTCGCGCAGTCCTTGTGCAAACGCTTTCCCATCGATAATCTTTGCTGTCATTTTGCACCCCAGAGTTTCTTAATTAGCAAATGATTTTATGTTTATTCCCAAAGCCTTGATGGTTTCGCTGATGCGTTTTGCCAATTGAACTGCATGCGCATTGTCACCATGAAGGCAGATCGATTGTGTGGGCAGTTTCAGCTCGCCACCCGAAATTGTATTTACACTACCTGTGGTCAGTAAATAGGTGACGTGTTCAAGGACGGCCTTGTCTTGTGTCAAGACCGCGCCTTCAATCGCCCTAGAGGCAAGTTGGCCATCATCTGTGTAAGCACGATCTGCGAACGCTTCGTCAAACACGGGCAAACTTAACTGCTTTGCAGCCGCGGTTTGTTGGGAATTCGCAAGCGCTAGAATGGGCATGTCTATGCGGAATGACTGTATGGCCTTATAGGCGGTCAAGGCCAAATCAAAGTCGGCGGCGGTCATATTGGCCAATGCGCCGTGCAGTTTTACATATTTGGTTGTTGTGTTGGCTTTTTGAGCCCAGCCTTCAAACCGTTCAAGTTGGCGTAATATTTGATTGCTCAACTCGGCTGACGTGAGGTGCAATTGTTTGCGCCCAAAGTTCTCTTTATCCTCAAACCCGGGGTGTGCGCCGATTGTGACTTCGTTTTTCAGCGCCAAATCAATTGATTGCTGGATGGTGTCATCGTCTCCCGCGTGACCACCACAGGCGATATTGGCGCTTGAGACATATTGCATCATCGCCGCATCATTGCCGGTGCCCTCACCCAAGTCTGCGTTCAAATCAATCCAGCGATCAGTCATCATCCATTCACCATCGCCTTATGTGCTTTTTCCAGCGTCGTTGAAATGAAGCTTATTTCCCGATTTGGGCGCTGTTGCGCCACACAATCAAGGTCCGCATCGATGATTGTGGCAATTCGGGGGTAACCGCCAATTGGTTGGTGATCGCGCATCAGTATTACTGGTGTTCCATCACCTAACAGCTGGATATCCCCTGGCACAACTGCATCTGAAACGATGTTCTTATGTTGTGAAATATCAAACCGTGCCAGCGGGTCTGAAAGGCGAAAACCCATCCGATCAATGGAATTGGAAATCTTAAATGGTGCTTCAAAAAGCCTCGTCCACATGGCTGGGCCAAGCAAGTCCGCATGTAAACCGGGCAATACGCGCACTATATTTGAACTTGGCGCCGCACTTTTGGTCTTTGATCCAACACTATTTGTGCGCAACAGCACACCATCGCCAAATGTGATCTGATCATTCGCTTTGAGGGCGCGCCCCTCAAATCCACCAACGCCAGCTGCCAAGTTTGTTGACTTGCTGCCCATAACGATGGGGATATTTAGGCTTTGCGCAAAACGGAGGTAACCGTAATTGCCAGCCCTGCCTGTTGTGATGCTTACCTTATCGCCATCGGTCAACAACAGAAGTGCAGGCCATTGCTTTTCATCGTTATTTTGCTTGATCTGAAATTCGCCGCCATCAACAGCGCATTCTGTAGGTGGACCAGAATAGACAAAATCTATGCCCAACATAGAGAATTCGATTACCGATTGGCTGCCTTGACCATCAAGCGCGGCAGCTGTTTTGTTAAAGGCGGTTCTGTCCATCGGCCCGCTAGCGGAAAGCCCATAAAGCAAGCCTTCGGGCCGCCCAGCGTCTTGTATGGTTGAATTGGGCGATACACGCTGAATTGTTATTGAGCCACTCATAGGTTTTCCACCACTTGGAATTGAACCAACTCGCCAGGATTTACCATTATCGGTGTTTGGCTTGATGAATCAAAGTTGCGAAAATCAGTTTGACCAATAACGTGCCAGCCCGTGCGAATGGGACGCGAGGTTATGGCTGTTTGCCCAGCTGCGAACAGAATGGATCCGGCGGGCACATTTTCTTGTACCTGCTCCCGACGAGGAACCCGCAGTTTTTCATCATGCAAACCGAGATAAAGAAAACCGGGTGAAAACCCCAAAGCTAGAGCATGCAAAGGTTTGCTCGTGTGAGACTTGATGAACTGATCTTCACTCAGCTCAAGCATTTCACATACGTCCTGCAAACAAGGGCCGTATTTGCCGCCATATATCACATTGATGTTGTGCAACGGCTTATCTGGGCCAGATTTGTCGCCATCAAATGTGCTCATTAAGAGCATGATTTGGTTTTTCAGATCATTGAATTGCGTTTTGAACGGATCATAACGCAAAATGACGGACACAAGATTTGAACTGCATCCGTCAATCATAGAACCAAGCTTCTCGCGGCAAAGGTCCGCAAACACTTGCGCATGGTGGTTTGCTTCAAGTGTAAGCTGGTTGCCAAACCGCACCAAAATCGCACGGTCGCCAAGCGGAATAAGGCGGGAGATGATTTCATTTTCCTGAAATTGTCTCGCCACCATAGTCATCCTTCAGCTGGGCCTAGAACAATCCTTGGATTTCGCCGTTGTCATCCAAATGAATTGCTTCGGCCGATGGTTTGCGGGGCAAACCGGGCATCGTCATAATGTCACCGCATACAGCAACAACAAAGCCCGCACCAGCAGAAAGCCTTACTTCACGCACAGGAATTGTGTGCCCTGTGGGTGCACCGCGCAAATTTGGATCAGTTGAGAAGGAATATTGGGTTTTCGCCATGCAAACGGGCAGATTGCCGTATCCAGCCTCTTCCCATTCGCGCAACT
>NZ_CAKZPW010000378.1:0-7898 GCF_937139385.1 uncultured Maritalea sp.
CGCCGGCGCGAAAGCGGCATGAAGGGCCTTGGCCAAGTCCTAAAGAGCTTCCGTGATCGCTCGGCTGAATTCCCAGTTTATGATCGAGCAAGCGGCACAGATTCATACCTATACAGCTTAGGGGCTTTGCAAGTGCCTAGCCAAGGTTCACGGGGTGGACTTAGTGTGAATGAACCAGAACTACTGAATTCAATGATCGATGGCCTAGCCGCAACGAAGGCTGACTAAGAGGTGAATAAAAACGACCGGCAAATGTCGGCAAAGTGTGAGGTATAATAAGCAGTCGCTTTTGATTGTTTGTTTTTCTCACTTCAGGGTGGAGGAAGAAAAAGGTGAAAACTGTTAGCGACCATTATAGCGCAGTCCAAATGCGATCTGATAGTTGGAGCGGCCTCCAACAGACCACTTCAGAACTAGTCCGCAAACCGACCGGCAAGTCAGCGGCCGAAAACATGAAGCTGATCTCAGATTACTTCGATGCCTTGTCTGTCACCGAAGAATATTGGGCCTTCCCTGGCGTTCACGCCTTTGACGCTATGCGCCGATTGTTTGATCACAAGAAATTTGAAGATTTAGAATTTAGCGTCCGTCGCGTCGCAAGGGCATTGAGCTCAGGCGCCTACCGCCGTCGTTCAATTCCGCTAGATCGAGAAGATAAAGACAGCGAAGAACATGATGATGAGGCACTGCTTTCACCTGAAGCACGCGCGCTAAGCAAACCCTATTTCGAAATACTCGTTGTCGACAGCCTTGGTGAGCAACAGTCGCGCTGGCTTAGAAAAAGCATTCACGACATGCGCAGAACAGACGACGCATTCCACTATGAGTCAGTGGTCGTCTCAAGCCTTGAAGACGCCTTGATTGGAATCCTGTTCAATCACAACATCCAAGCCGTTGTGATCCGGCCCGGCCTGACGCTCAAGTCAAAAAATGCACTTCCCATATTGAAGAAATTCCTCGCCCGTGTTGGCGAGGACGAAGATGTGGACGCACTCAAACCAGAAGAATATGGTCCAGAACTCTGCCGCCTAATCGCCAAAGTAAGGCCTGAACTTGACGCCTATTTGATCACCGATCGTTCTGTCGAAGAAATTGCGGGCATGGAGCTAGGGCTATGCCGCCGGGTGTTTTACAATCAGGAAGACTTCACAGAACTACATTTAAACATCCTACGAGGCGTGCAATCGCGCTACAGCACACCGTTCTTTTCCGCGTTAAAGGAATATTCCAAACAGCCCACAGGCGTGTTTCACGCCATGCCAATTAGCCGTGGCAAATCCATTTCCAGATCTCACTGGATTCAAGATATGGGCGCATTTTATGGCCCCAATATCTTTATGGCTGAGACGTCGGCCACGTCGGGCGGGTTAGACAGCCTGCTCGAGCCAACCGGGCCAATCAAAAAAGCCCAAGAACTTGCATCAAGGGCCTTTGGATCGCGGCAAACCTTCTTTGCTACAAATGGCACATCCACTTGCAACAAAGTTGTGGTGCAGGCGCTGGTAAAACCAGATGATATTGTGCTGGTGGATAGAGATTGCCATAAATCGCACCACTACGGCATGGTATTATCAGGCGCAAAAGTCGTCTATCTCGACAGTTATCCCTTAAGCGAATACTCCATGTATGGCGCCGTACCCATACGTGAGATCAAACATCAACTGCTGGCCCTTCGGGATGCTGGAAAGCTAGATCAAGTGCGTATGCTGCTGCTTACAAATTGCACCTTCGACGGCATTGTTTATGATGTCGAACGTGTGATGGAAGAATGCTTAGCAATCAAGCCTGATCTGATCTTTTTGTGGGACGAAGCTTGGTTTGCATTTGCCCGGTTTACCCCAACCTATCGACAGCGCACAGGGATGAATGCTGCCAACAACTTGCGCGCCAAATTGCGCACACCAGAAGTTGAAGCTGCGTGGGACGAGCAAGTTAAACGCATCGACATGAATGACAATAAGGCCTTGATGGAAAATAGGCTTGTGCCGCCACCGCATGCACGCGTGCGGGTATACTCCACACAATCGACACACAAAACGCTCACATCATTGCGCCAGGGTTCAATGATCCATGTGAATGACCAAGACTTCAAAGGCGAAGTGGAACAAAGTTTCCACGAAGCTTACATGACCCACACATCAACATCGCCGAACTACCAAATTATTGCATCTTTGGACGTGGGTCGACGGCAAGTTGAACTGGAGGGATATGAATTTGTTCAACGTCAAATCGAAGCCGCAATGTCGATGCGAAAAGCAATTTCGACGCATCCCGTCCTGCAAAAATACTTCACCGTTCTTGCGGCAGGCGACATAATCCCAGAAGAATTTCGCGAAAGCGGCGTTGAATCCTACTATGACCCTGAACAGGGCTGGACCGATATGTGGGAATGTTGGTCGCGTGATGAGTTTGTGCTCGATGCAAGCCGGGTCACATTGGCTGTGGGCGGCACAGGTTGGGACGGCGACACGTTTAAGACCAAAATCCTCATGGATAAATACGGCATTCAGATCAACAAAACATCGCGCAATACCGTCTTGTTTATGACCAATATTGGCACAACGCGTTCCTCGGTTGCTTATCTGATAGAGGCACTTGTCGAAATCGCGAACGAGTTGAACGACCTTTATGATGACGCCTCAAAAATGGAACGTCTCAGTTTTGAAAAGCGCGTGAAAACGCTCAATGAAGACTTGCCACCTTTGCCAGACTTTAGCCGCTTTCACTCATCATTCAGAACGGATGACGTTACGCCCGAGGGCGATATTCGACGGGCATTTTTCTTGAGTTATGACGAAGACAATTGTGACTACTTGAGCCTTGAGGGTGAAGTAGACGCGGCAATAAAGGCCGGTCGTGAGGTCGTTTCAGCCTCATTTATTATTCCCTATCCACCTGGATTTCCAATTCTTGTGCCAGGTCAGGTTGTGAGCACTGAAATATTGGCATTTATGCGGGCGCTAGATGTGAGCGAAATTCACGGCTATCGGCCCGATTTGGGCTTAAGGGTCTTCACCGATGAATCACTGGGCATAAAAACAAACACAAAAAAAGTAGCTGCAGAGTAAAATAAGGGAGGAATAGGCATGTTGACTAAGAAAAAAAATAAAACAAAATCAAAAGTGTTGAAAAACATCTCGGAAATCCGGAGGTTCTTTCACCGTAATGATGAACCCATCTATTTCGTCTCTGCAACCAATTTCAATCTTTTGGGCATTGATGAATGGTGCAAGAATTTCAAATATATTTCGTACATCGACTGCTACGATGGGCGACACCCCAATGTATTTTGCCCCAGCGAACAACCGCACGCAGAGTTCACGTCAATTGAAGACATCAATAACTATCTCCTTCAACATAAGGAAGTTATTGACTTCATTAAAAGGCGTGGTGGAAAACCAAACTTTGTTTTCCTTATGTTTGATGAGGAAACTGAACGCCTTGCTGAACAATTGGGCGGCACAGTTTGGTTCCCAAGCGCTGAATTGCGCACAAAGTGCGACAACAAAATTGAGACTGTTCGGATTGGTGACAAAGCCGGTGTCCCTTCTGTGCCCAATACGCTTTCTGAAATAGAAGACTATGACCACCTAAGAGCAGTGTGCGAAAAAGCAAAGCTTGGGCACGATGTTGTGCTGCAGTCGGCGTTTGGGGATTCTGGTCACACCACTTTTTTCATCAAATCCGAAGAGGACTTCCGCAAGCACGAACATGAAATTGTCGGGCAAGGCGAAATAAAGGTCATGAAGCGGATCAATTGTCGTGGATCAGCAATTGAAGCCTGCGCCACCGCGCAAGGAACCATTGTTGGGCCATTGATGACAGAACTCGTTGGTTTTAAAGAACTGACCCCATATCGTGGCGGATGGTGTGGCAATGAAATTCTTGCGACGGCATTTCCAAAGAAAATTCGCGAACGGGCACGTAACCTTACATTCAAATTCGGGGAGCAACTGCGCGCCAATGGATACCGCGGGTACTTTGAACTGGATTTTCTCATCGACAATGAAACAGGTGATATTTGGCTTGGTGAATTGAACCCACGGGTTACAGGCGCAAGCTCTATGACAAACCACGCGGCGTTCGCCCATGCTGATGCACCCTTGTTCCTTTTCCATCTCCTGGAGTTCTCTAAACAAGATTTCAAGTTGGACGTGAACGAACTCAATCAACGATGGGCAGATCCCGACATGATTGATGGCTGGTCTCAAATGGTCATCAAACACACCGAGGATAACGTCGACATTATCACACAAGCCCCTGAAACCGGCATCTACAAAATGCTTGAAGATGGCCGTGTGGTGTTCGATCGGTTTGACTATCACCGGCGTGCTGTGGAAAATGAAAATGAAGCATTCTATCTTCGCATCCAAAATGTTGGCGACTATCGTTATGAGGGCGCCGACCTTGGCATTCTCGTCACAAGAGGTCGCTCCATGACCAAGAATTTCGAATTGAACGATCGGTCACAAAAGTGGATTCATGGGATTAAGTCTGCTTATGCTGCAAATCCGCTGCCAGTTGCCGACGCAGGCCCGGCGGTGGCAGAGCCTGCTTTCAAGATAATGTAGTTATGAAGCACACCATTTGGCGCGCGATATCCGAGCAACAGCCCGGACCGAAATGGGCTGACCTTTTCAAAGGCTATTGGCCGGACTATCGCCGCTGGTGGTTGCGAGAGGGCGAAACCGCGCGCCCAACCTACAGCGAAAGCCGCAATGCTTTGCGCGATCACATGCCTGAATTGATCCCGCTGTATGACGAATTGTGCGAACTTGCGGGCGGTGGTGACAAAGCGGCCCGTTTCCTAAGCTTCTATTGCCCGCCCCCCTATTTGTCTGGTTGCTCACAAGCCATTTGGCCGGGCGCAGAGCCGGTCCTTGTCCGCAACTATGACTACAACCCAAATGCCTTCGACAGTGTGTTGCTGCACACCAGCTGGCTTGGCCGAAAAGTCATGGGCGTAAGCGACGGACTTTGGGGATTGGTCGACGGGGTAAATGATGCGGGACTGGCCGTTTCACTTACATTTGGCGGGCGAAGAAACGTTGGTGAGGGTTTCGGCATACCGCTGATCATTCGATATATTCTGCAGACCTGCGAAACCGCTGAGCAAGCACGTAAGGTACTCATAAGAGTGCCCACCCACATGAGTTACAACGTAACGGTACTAGACAAAAAACGGCAATATCTCACCGCCATGATGGCACCTGATAAACCCACAATAATCACACATGCAGCCGTGGCAACCAACCACCAAGAAACCGTCGACTGGGTGCATCACGCGCGGTTTACAGCCACTGTCGAACGGGAACGGTTTTTGCTCAACAGGCTAACCCTGCACGTTGACCCAGAAGAAAAATTCATCGGCGCATTTCTAAAGCCACCGCTCTATTCTACAGCCTATGCGCAAGGCTTTGGTACGCTTTACACAGCTGTATATCGCCCCCGCTTGGGTGAAATGGACATTCATTGGCCCGGCGCAATTTGGCACTTCGAAATTAACAACTTCCAAGAGGGATATAGAACGGTGAAAACACCGGACTTTGCCCAAGCCAAAACCTTCTAGCATTCGGGTTTCCCTGCCAAATGGACTACTCATCAAAGCCTTGCGCTTGCACATACATCCACAATGTTTTCCGCTCTGATAACTTTTCAAAAGTGTGGTAATCTCACTTAATTCCACACGGTGAGGATGATTTCATGGCACCAACAAGCGCAAAAGGCTCTACTGATAAACCCAACACCCCATCACAAAAGATATCCAATTCAAAGTACGAACTAGAGTTAGCCAGACTGCAAATCGAACTGGTGAAAATGCAGGAATGGATAAAGCGCTCAGGACATCGCGTGGTGGTCATTTTCGAAGGGCGAGATGCAGCTGGCAAAGGTGGAACCATTAAGCGGATTACCGCTCCACTTAATCCGCGCATCGCCCAGGTTGTGGCCCTGCCCGCCCCCACAGAACGCGAAAAGAGCCAGTGGTATTTTCAACGCTATGTTGCCCATCTTCCCGCAGCAGGCGAGATGACGATTTTTGATCGATCTTGGTACAACCGCGCTGGTGTCGAACGCGTTATGGGTTTTTGTACCGATGAGGAGTATCACGAGTTTTTCCGCAGTTGCCCAGAGTTCGAGCGCATGCTCGTGCGGTCGGGAATTCAAGTGATCAAATATTGGTTTTCAGTTTCAGATGAGGAACAAGAACGACGGTTTCAAAAGCGATTGAATGACCCGACCAAGCAATGGAAGCTCAGCCCTATGGATTTAGAAAGCAGAAAGCGTTGGGTCGACTATTCAAAGGCAAAGGACCACATGTTTGTGCATACCGATATTGAAGAAGCGCCTTGGTACGTTGTCCAGTCGGACATCAAAAAACATGCACGCATAAACTGTATCAGCCATCTTTTGTCTCAAGTTCCTTATGAAGACTTTGCGCCAGCCCTTGCAGCACTTGAACCACGCCCTGAACAGTCTGATTATGAACGTCCGCCCATGGACACACAAAGCTTCGTGCCAGAAGTCCATACCAAACTATAGACGAGTGGCTCTTCAGCTAGCGTTCATTCTTGAGGCGATGTTTGCGCCGCAATAAAAAGCGCAGCACCATCGGCGCCAGCGCGGTATTAAATAGCGCCATCAGAATGAGTGCGGAAAAAAGGTGCCTAGCGATAGGGTCGGCAGAGGCACCGTTAATTAGCCCTGAGCCAAGCGCAATCGACATGACCACAATCATGATTTCACCGCGGGGGGCAAGTCCCACACCAATGATTGCCGCCTCCTGTTTTGTATATCCGACAAAACGCGCCGCTAGTCCCCCGCCCAACACCTTGCTGGCGAAAGCTACAAGGCTCAAAACCAGCAAGAACACCGGTATTTCAAAAATCGCGGTCAAATTCGCCTGTAGCCCAATCCATGCAAAGAACAAAGGACCAAGAATGCCTGCAGTTAGTGCGTTGAGGATTAAACGCATACTCTCATAGGGCTGTTTGCCAATTTGTGTTTTCTCCATAAAAAGGCCAGCCATAAACGCACCAACTGCCCAATGAAGACCAAGTAGTTCTGCAAGAAATCCATAAGCCAATCCAACAATTACCAGCGCACTAAACTCGATGGCTGCAGACTGATTGCGCTGCATGCGTTTGCTGATGTGGGGATAAACATGAACGCCAAGAAGTCCTGTCACAACAAAAAACAGAATAACTTTCGCTAGCATTATCGCAAAAGCATAGGTGCCCGGCAATTCGCCAGTTGCAATCATGGAGCTGAGCAACGCCAGCAGAAATAAACCAAAAATATCATCAAACAACGCTGCGGTTATCAAAACCCTGCCTGACTCTGCATTCAGCAAACCGAACTCTTGAAGAAGCTTGGCGGATGCAGCAATGGCAGTAATTGAAATTGCCACCCCAACAAGGATAGCCTGCGCGGTGCGTTGCGGCCCTTCTTCCAAAAAAACAAATCCCATAATGATGCCCGCCACAAGGGGCAAGACAACTCCCCCAACAGCTACAACAAAGGACTTGCGAGCGTCGCGCATTGTGTCAGCCAATCGCATTTCCAAACCGGCCATCAAAACAAGAAAGAAGATACCAAGTTCAGCGACTTTGGCCAAAGCCTCGTTGTGCGCAAGATTTTCAACAAAGGGTTGGTGCGGGCCGGTTACAATTGCGCTTAGAACCAAAACCATGCCTGCGATCATTTCGCCAACTGCGGACGGCAAACCCGCACGGTGCGATAGCGCCCCAAAAAGCCGGGCGGTAAGCAGCAGCACCAAAAGCGCACCGATTGTTTCCATGATCCATCTCCGCCACAACAGATTTGCAAGCCATCAAGAATTTGCTACGAAGTTGGTTTAGCGCTGTCGCGCTCACGACCACGTTCCAAGAGCCATTTTG
>NZ_CAKZPW010000379.1:0-13709 GCF_937139385.1 uncultured Maritalea sp.
TGACCGAGGGTCCCCTGCCAACGCCAATGACAGTGTTAAGGCAAAGGAGCAGTAATCATGTCTGATATCACTCAACGGCAAAAGCTTCGCCCAAAATATAAACTAAGCAAAATTATCAAGAGCGTGCCCTTTGCCATCGCCATGTTGCTCGTAGGCGTTGCCTTATTGGATTTTGCGCAATTGCCAGCCATTGTGCAATTCGCCATCCGCGCATTTATGGGCACCTTGCCGTTTATCCTGTTCGCGGTGTTGATGATTGGTTATTTGAAAGCCACAGGCTCAGAAAGCATGATTGGCAGGGCATTTGCGGGGCGTGAAATTCAGGCGATTTTTTTGGCCGCCCTCATCGGTGGGCTTGCCCCATTTTGCTCGTGCGAAGTTATCCCCTTTATCGCCGGACTATTGGCCGTTGGTGCGCCCCTTTCTGCTGTTATGGCATTTTGGTTGGCTTCACCGCTCATTGACCCACCAACTTTCATTATTACTGTGTCCGAACTTGGTTGGGAATTTGCTCTTTCGCGGGCTGTCTTTGCTGTATCCTTGGGCTTGATGGGTGGGTTTGTGATCAAAATGATTGGCAGACGCGGCGCCATCGCAGACCCTTTGCGTGAAGACTACAAAGCCTCAACATGTGGGGCGAACAGATTTAAGGGTAAGCCGAAATGGGCGTTCTGGACTGAACAAGAACGGGTGCAGGTGTTTCGCAAAGAAGGCATCACCAATCTGTTGTTCTTGGGCCAATGGTTGGCGCTTGCCTACGTCATTGAAGCTTTGTTCGTGACCTATGTGCCTGCAGAACTTGTGGCGCAAGTGCTGGGCGGCGAAGGCATCCGCACAATTGGTCTTGCCGCTTTGGTGGGTGCGCCCGCTTACTTGAATGGCTATGCGGCCATTCCATTGATCGCAGGACTATTAGACCAGGGCATGAGCCAAGGCGCAGCGATGGCCTTTATGATTGCGGGGCCGGTCACTTCAATCCCTGCCATGATGGCGGTGATGTCACTGGTCAAAAAACAAGTATTTGCCGCTTATTTAATGTTTGCAATTGTTGGGGCGGTGTTATTCGGCTTGGTGTTCCAATATGCAAATGGCTTCGTGGGTTGACCCTAACCAAATCCCTTTGAGCCTAAAAGTGCGCCTCCGTTTGGGGGCGCATTTTGTTTTGAGGGCTGTAGTGCTAGTATTTGCCTAGAAGCTTTGGGAGGAGCGCATGCAAAATAGTCAGTTCATAGCCCAATTGTTGGGTCCGATTTATTTGGCCATTGGTGTTGGTGGGTTTGTGAACCGTGCCCACTATATTGAATTGGTCAAATCCTTCAAAGCAACGCTTGTCATACAGCTTTTGTCGGGTGTTTTGTCGTTGCTTGTTGGGTTGTTGATTGTGCTATTCCACAATCACTGGGTTGCAGATTGGCCTGCACTCATCACGATGTTTGGCTGGATTGGTTTGCTGAAAGGTGTTTCTTTGTTGGTTCTGCCTGTGTCAACCGGTGTGGGTTTGGTGTCATCCTTTGCTTAGCATGCTGGTCTTATCAACGTGATGATGGCCTTTTGCGTTTTGATTGGTGCTGTCTTTACCTACTTCGGTTATTTCGCCTAATGCGCCGATAATTCCAAAGTTGAATGGGGTAGTGCAGTTATTTCTTTGCACTGGCCCTGTTTGATCGTTAATCCTGTTGTCAGATCGTGGGTCAAAGACCCCAAACAACGACAACCGATGGAAGCCAACCCAAAAGAGGTTCGCGGCATCGACAAGGGGATAACGCATGTTTGTCAGCGTATTTGAAATATTTAAGGTCTCGATTGGGCCTTCGTCTTCGCACACTATGGGCCCAATGGTGGCCGCCAACCGCTTTATTGCGCATTTGGCCAAAAACAAGGGCCGTTTTGACCGGGGTGATGCTTGCACGGTGCAGTGTAAATTGCAGGGCTCCCTTGCCTTTACCGGCAAAGGCCACGCCACAGACCAGGCCGTTTTGTTTGGGCTTTGCGGGTTTTCGCCAGAAACGTTTGACCGCGCAGATTCTGAAGACAGAATGGTCAAGCTCAAGATTGGCAAAACCATTGAAATCGCGGACGGATTTGAAGCAGGTTTGGACCCGGAAACGGGTGTGATTTTTGACTATGACACGGTGGAAATGCCGCATCCTAATACGATGATTATTTCATTATTGGGGCCAGATGGCGACGTGCGGTTTGAAGAAACTTACCTTTCGATTGGCGGCGGTTTTGTGCTCACCAAATTTGAGCATGAGAACGTTGATAAACTTGAGAAAAAGGTAGAGGCCATTGCGATTCCATTTCCTTTCCACAGTGCAAAGGAAATGCTTGAGTTTGGTAAAAGGAGCGGCAAAACCATTGCTGAAATGAAACGCGCCAACGAGCTTACACGGATGAGTGAAACGGATCTCAACATAGGGCTTAAAAAGCTTTGGGCGGTGATGGATGACTGTGTTGAACGCGGGCTTGAAGGCAAGGGCATTTTGCCTGGTGGCCTAAATGTACGTCGTCGAGCCGCAGATGTGCGCGATAAGTTGGTTGAACAGCGGGGCAAAAACCAGCAAATGCCACATGTGGCGAATGATTGGATTTCGCTTTACGCGATGGCGGTGAACGAAGAAAACGCCGCAGGTGGCCAAGTTGTAACCTCGCCCACCAATGGGGCGGCGGGTGTTTTCCCTGCGGTTATCAAATACTATTTGAACCATGTGCCCGGCGCGACCATGGCCAAAGCAATGGATATGCTTTTGGTCGGTGCAGCGGTTGGCGGTTTGATTAAACACAACGCCTCGATTTCTGGCGCAGAAGTGGGTTGTCAGGGTGAAATCGGCTCAGCATCCGCAATGGCGGCTAGCGCGTTCTGCGCGGTGCTGGGTGGGACCAATGAACAAGTGGAAAACGCCGCTGAAATAGCGCTGGAACATCATTTGGGGATGACCTGTGATCCAATTGCAGGGCTTGTGCAGGTGCCTTGTATTGAACGCAATGGCATGGGCGCAATCAAGGCGATTGCGGCGGCGTCATTGGCGCTCAACGGTGATGGAGACCATATTGTGCCGCTCGATGCCTGCATCAAAACCATGTATGAAACGGGCAAGGACATGGACAGCCGCTATAAGGAAACCTCGCTTGGCGGGTTAAGTGTTGCGCTGCCCGCTTGTTGATTAGAACGGCTGATCGCCCTAAAGGTGGGTGATGAAACAGGCTCAGAAAATGGAAATGCTCAATGCGGATATGGTCCGCATTGGGGGTGGTGCCGTCGCTTTGCGCGACGATCGGGTTCAACGCCTATGGCAAGTTGAGCTTAAGCC
Source organism: uncultured Maritalea sp. (assembly GCF_937139385.1). Lineage (NCBI taxonomy): Bacteria > Pseudomonadati > Pseudomonadota > Alphaproteobacteria > Hyphomicrobiales > Devosiaceae > Maritalea > uncultured Maritalea sp. The sequence continues at coordinate 3,312 of NZ_CAKZPW010000379.1, forward strand.
TTTTTGTCTGTCAAAGTTTCAGGTCACCCAAGCACTCTATGCATCAGTTGTGGGCAAAAATCCCTCAAGTGTTTCTGGTGATCAACACCCGGTAGAAAACGTTTCTTGGTATGATGCGATTGCCTTTTGTAATGGCCTGTCAGACGCTCAAGGGCTTCAGCCCTGTTATGCAACGGGCGAAAATCAGGATGACGTTTTGATCAATCAAGACGCAAATGGATTTCGCTTGCCAACTGATGCGGAATGGCAGTTTGCAGCTTTGGGTGGTCAGGCGCAACCTCGGTATGGTGATGTTGAAGATGTGGCTTGGTACAAAGAAAACTCAAAGGGCAGAACTCACCCGGTGGGGCAAAAACAAGCCAATGCCTATGGGCCTTTCGACATGTTGGGCAATGTGTGGGAATGGTGCTTTGACGTCTATGATGCTGAGGTTTATGGCACTTATCGCGTGTTTCGCGGCGGCGGGTGGAACGATCCTGAGCGCGGGTGCCTAGCCACCAACCGAAGGCGCAGCCACCCAACATATGGCATTGACGATGTTGGATTTCGGTTGGCGCGGAACGGTTAGGGCTAATCCTTAACCGCCACAAATATCATCTCTGGCGAAGTAGCTGTGAATGGGCTTTGATCCCAGTCGCCATAGATGGTTTTAACTGAAAACCCAGCTTTGCGGAGTTGTTGGGTGATTTGATGGTGGGTGAAATAGCGCAAAGTTGAGATCGAAGTTTTGATCTCGCCATTGCGCAGGAATTCGTAGGTATTTGCGAAAGTCAGCAGCCCGTTTTTAAAGCTACGGACAGTGGTTTTGCACTCTATGTCGCCAAAATCGGTGCTTTGGTGCAGGTGTGTGTTTTTCTCCCAGTTTTCCCATGACTTTGCCAACGGGTTGCGGCTTTCAAAGATGAATTCTCCACCCTGTTTTAGCGTTCTTTGGATTGCCTGCAAAACTGTTGAAACCGCGGATTGATCCAAGAAAACTTGGAAGGCATGGCCCATGCAAATGGCAAGATCGACAGGTTTTATGGATGGCAGGTTTTCAGCGTCAGTCTGGTGCCACTGCACCAAGTCAGCGCCTATACTTTTTTGTGCTTGTTTTAGCATTTGAGGGGATGGCTCTATTGCGACAACGCGATGGCCTGCTTTGGCCAATGCGCAGGCCTGAATGCCCACACCCGCACCGACGTCTAAAATGCGTTTTGGGGTGGTGCTTGCCATCGCCATGTAGAAATCATTGTCTGGCGCCCAACTATTGAGTTCGCCATAGAGCGAAACAAGCACGGGATCGATATACTCTTGATTGAGGCTCGTCATAGTGCAGAACGGCTATCAGCCAGGCTGATCGTCCAAGAACTTCCAGCTATCGGCACCGTCAAAATGGCGCACCGGAATTTTGGTGATCACGTCAAGTTCAGCCATGTTTAGGTTTACAGCCGTTCGCCCTTTGCCTGGGGTCTTGGTGGATTGCCACATGATAGATGTGCCGCAGGTTTTGCATGTGCGGAAATCTAGGTCTTTGTCGCCATGGCTATAGCTGAGTGTGTTGGTATCATTTGCATTGATCGTGATATTGGCCGCGTCCGTATAAATCCATAGTGTGCCCAACCGGCGGCAAATCGAGCAATTGCAGCGCGTTGCCCACTTTGGTTGATCGCGAAATTGATAAGAAACAGCACCACAATGGCATTTACCTTCAATGGTCATCTAGATGCTTCCTATCGTCTTAAGGCGCGCGCGCGGGTGGATTTCATTTTGGCTCATCACCACGGTTTGTGGACGGAAGCGTTCAACGATAGCACGCACATGGGGCCGGATCGGTGGCGAAGTGATCAACACGGGCAATTCGCCCATTTGGGCCGCACTTTCAAATGCGGTTTGAATTTCTTGAATAAACTCATGCAAGCGAGATGGAGCCATGGCAAGGTGCCGTTCGGCGCCTTCGCCATGCAATGACTCGGTGAAGTCACGCTCCCAGTCTGGTGAAAGTGTGATTATCGGCAGGGTGCCATCGGGCGCGGCGTTGGCGGCGCATAATTGGCGCGCAAGACGAGAGCGTACATGTTCAGCGATCAGTTTTGCGGAGGTGAGGTTACCTGCAACTTCTGCAATGCCCTCTAATATTGAGGCAAGGTCGCGAATGGAAATACGCTCGGCCAGGAGGCTCTGCAATACCCGCTGGATGGTTGATACAGAGACCATATTCGGGACCATATCATCAACCAGCTTTTGCTGTTCTGCGGGCAAATTGTTCAAGAGTTCTTGAACATTTGCATAGCTTAGCAGATCAGACACATTGGTTTTGAGTACCTCGGTGAGGTGTGTAGAAATGACCGAAGATGGATCAACAATTGTATAGCCTTTGATCTCTGCTTCATCGCGCAAGCCAGAATCAACCCAAGTAGCTGGCAGGCCAAACGTCGGCTCGATCGTATGTTGACCGGGAAGGTCAATTTGCCCCCCCATTGGGTCCATCACCATATATTGGTCAGGGAACACATTGCCGTGGCCCGCTTCAACTTCTTTGATCCGCACCAGATAGTCATTTGGCTGCAGCTGCATATTATCCAGAATGCCCACAGATGGCATAATGATGCCCATATCGGTGGCCAGCTGGCGACGTAGGGCTTTGATTTGCTCGGTTAAGCGATCATTGCCCTGATCATCTTCTTTCACCAAAGACAAAAGTCCATAACCCAGTTCCAGCTTAAGCTCGTCCATCTTAAGCGAGTCAGTGATTGGAGGATCTTTTGGTGGTGCTTCTTTGGCAATTTTCTTAGCGGCCATTTCTGCCAGATCATTGTCAGCTTTGGCGTTTTTGTCTTTCGAAAATTTGAAAGCTAGGTAACCAGACCCGGCGGCAAGGCCCAGAAAAGGCAAAATCGGCATGCCAGGCAGCATGGCCATGATGGTCATCACTCCGGCAGTCATGCCTAGCGCCCGTGGATAGCCAGAAAACTGAGCTGCGAGCGCCTGATCGGCAGACCCGGTTACACCGGCTTTTGACACCAACAGACCAGCCGCGGTTGACACAACAAGCGCTGGAATTTGTGAAACCAAGCCGTCGCCAACGGTGAGCAGTGTATAGTTGTTGGCCGCATCGCCAAGTGACATTTGTTGTTGGGCAACACCAATAATGATACCCGCCGCGATGTTGATGAACGTAATCAACAAGCCTGCAATCGCATCTCCGCGCACAAATTTGGATGCACCATCCATGGCCCCAAAGAACGAGCTTTCGTCCTCAAGCGTTTTGCGCCGGGTGCGGGCTGTCTCTTCGTCGATCATACCAGCGGATAGATCCGCATCAATGGCCATTTGCTTGCCGGGCATCGCGTCCAAAGTAAAGCGGGCGGCAACTTCAGCGATCCGGCCAGAACCCTTGGTGATGACGATGAAGTTCACGATAATCAGGATGGCAAAAACGATAATCCCGATGATGAAATTGCCTTGCATGACAAAGTTGCCAAAGGCTTGAATCACGTTGCCAGCAGCATCGGTGCCAGCATGTCCGTTGGCCAAGATCAGACGTGTGGACGCCAGGTTGAGCGCCAAACGCATCATGGCCGCGATCAGCAGGACCGTGGGGAAGGCGGAAAACTCAAGTGGGGTGCGGATGAACAAAGTGGTCATCAAAATCAGCACCGAAAATACAATCGATATGGCCAGCAACATATCCAACACAATTGCCGGCATGGGCATGATTAGAACGAAAAGGATCGATACAACGCCGATGGCCAAAGCGATGTCGCCTTGGCGCAACATATCGAACATGCTTCCCAGAGACGGAAACGCTGATGCAGTTCTTACAGTTTTGGGTCTTGGCGCTTGAGAAGTGTCACTCATTTACCCATTGTTGCCTTTCACGCTGCGCCTGACGAGCGATTTTCACCCGGCGCGGGAATCTGTTCACCGTTATCTGCATATTGGTTCAGTTTGTTGCGCAATGTGCGAATAGAGATGCCCAAAATGTTGGAAGCGTGGGTGCGATTGCCCAAGCAATGGTCTAGCGTATCCAGAATCAATTCTTTTTCAACTTCAGCAACAGTGCGCCCCACCATTGCTCTGGAAATTGTTTCTGCTGCATTGGCAGCTTGAGCGGCAACTGAATTATCTTGGGCATTAGCACTTAAGCCTGAGCCGTCAGGCAGACTAATTGCATCCGCATCAATCTCGTCACCTGTGGCCAACAACACGGCGCGGTGGAGGGTGTTTTCCAGTTCGCGTACGTTGCCCGGCCATTGTGCTTTGACCAATTGTTGGCGCGCGTCCTCTGCTAGTGGGCGTTCTGGCACCCCATTGGCCACAGCATATTTTTTGATGAAATGTTCGGCCAAGGCAATAATATCACCCGGGCGTTCGCGAAGGGCGGGAATTTTAAGGTTCACCACGTTGAGGCGGAACAGTAAATCTTCGCGGAAATGGCCCTCTTTAACGCTCTCATCTAAATCGCGGTTGGAGGTGGCAAGAATGCGGATGTCCACCGGCACTGGTTTTGTGCCACCCACCCGATCAATGATGCGCTCTTGGATGGCGCGGAGTAATTTTGCTTGCAGACGGATGTCCATCTCGGAAATCTCGTCCAAAAGCAATGTGCCACCGTTTGCTTCTTCAAACTTGCCAATTCGGCGGGCAACCGCGCCGGTAAAGGCCCCCTTTTCGTGACCAAACAATTCGCTTTCCAGCAGGTTTTCAGGAATAGCGGCGCAGTTGATCGAGATAAAGGGTTTGGATGCACGTTTTGAACGGGCATGAACATATTTGGCAATGACTTCTTTGCCCGAGCCGCTCTCGCCTGTAATCAATATGCTGGCTTCTGAAGGGGCGATTTGATCGGCCAATTTGACCAATTTAGCCATGGATGGATCGCGATAAAGGAAGTCACTTGATTCCCTGGCCACGGCTGAAATAATTGCGGCAATCAACTCGGCGTCTGGGGGGAGTGGGATATATTCTTTTGCGCCAGCGCGAATGGCATTTACCGCTGCCGCTGCATTTGTTTCAGTACCACAAGCCACCACAGGAATGTGAATGCGTTCAGCTTCAAGTGCGGCCAAAAGGCCCGCAATGTCGGCCATCACGTCGGCAAGCAACAAGTCCGCGCCGCGTCCTGCGCGCAAGCTCGCCATCGCCACTTCAATTGTATCGGCATGTGCAACTTTTGCGCCACCATCCATAGCCAGTTTTGTGGCTTGGCTGAGTTGGCCCTCTAGTGCTCCGATAATCATTAAACGCATATTGTTTTCCTTGCTGGCTTAAATGTTCAAGGCTTAGCCAGCCTTAATGATTTCAGTCATGGTGATGCCGAGCTTGTCTTCAACAAGCACAATCTCGCCGCGCGCCACGAGACGAGAGTTCACATAAATATCAATGGCTTCGCCAACTTGCCGGTCAAGCTCAACAACAGAGCCTGCATCCATTTCAAGCAGTTGGGACACCGGCATTTTGGTGCGGCCTAGCACGGCCGAAATACGCACAGGTACATCAAAAACGGCCTCAAGATCGTCAGCCGTTCTTTCGCCGCCGTCTGATGACTTTGGCTTTTCTTGTGCTTCCATTTCTTCTAGGCCGTCCAGCATGGACGCTAGACCGTCGTCCGGGATTACGACAGAAGGGTCATCGGTGTCGCTCATTGGATTTCCTCTGGATGATTTGGTGTTTGGGTTGCGTCGTCAGCTGGTAGGTCATCCAGTGGCGCAACCTTTGGTGTTTTTTGAGAGACGAATTGCGTTACCTTTTGGTCGATCTCTTGTGCCAGATTCTCAAAATTGCGGGCAAGTCCGCCATCAGACCATTCGATGCGGCAGTCGCCCAAGGCAAATTCTGGTTCGCCCATGATGATCAATCGACCATCAAAACCGGCCTGGTGGGCCAATTGTTCAGTTATGGGTTTAATCTGATCCGAAAGCTGATCATTGCAGCGGATCACCAGATGGGCGGTGCTGCCTAACGAGGCGAGGCAATCCTCCAAAAGGGCCGTGATCTCTGGAGTTGGATTGTGTTCAACCAGATGAGCTGCCAATTTGTGGCCAATGGTTGCCGCCAGTTTTGTTGACTGGGCTAAATGATGTTTTTGGGCATTGTCTAGCGTTTTGAGAAAATCGGCTGATCGGTTCGCAAGTTGTTCAGTTGCCGCCGCAATTTGACGGCTGGTTTCGCTCAAGACGGATTTTTGGCCCTCTTCCAAACCCTCATTGAAACCTTGCTCGCGTGCTTGGGCGATCAGCAGATCAAGATCCTTTTCTTCCATAAGTTTCGTCTTGGCCGATGTTCTGGCTAAGTCGAGATCAAATGTGAATTTGGCGGGTTTGGTCATTAGCCAATCATTTCTTCGTCGGAGCCGTTTTTGGTGATCACAATTTCACCCTTGGCTGCAAGGTCTTTGGCAAGGTTGACCATGGCAGACTGGGCTTCATCCACATCTTTCAAGCGTACAGGACCCATGGCTTCCATATCATCTTGCAACATTTTGGCGGCGCGGGCTGACATGTTTTTCAAGAACAGATCTTTTGTAGAATCTGAAGCGCCTTTGAGACCCAATGTGAGCATTGGTTTTTCGATCGATTGCAACACGGTTTGGATGGCGGTGCCGTCCAAGTTGCCCAGGTCATCGAAGGTGAACATCAGTGATTTAATACGCTCAGCCGCTTCAATGTCGCGTTCTTCCAAATTGGTGAGAAAGCGCGCTTCTGTTTGGCGGTCAAAGGCGTTGAAAATATCTGCCATTTGCTCGTGACTATCACGGCGTCGGGTGTGCGAGAGGGTCGACATAAACTCTTTGCGGAGCGTGTCTTCGATTTTTTCAACGATTTCTTTTTGTACGGGCTCAATTGCCAACATGCGCTGAACAACGTCCATGGCCAGTTCTTCAGGCAAGCTGCCCAACACGCGAGAGGCGTGGTCTGTCGCGAGTTTGGTCAAGACGACCGAAATGGTTTGTGGATATTCGTTTTTGAGAAAACTCGCCAAAATGTCTTCTTGAACGTTTGAGAGTTTTTCCCAAATGTTGCGGCCAGCCGGGCCGCGAATTTCTTCCATAATCATTTCCACCCGATCTTTGGGCATAAATGAAAGCAGCAGGCGTTCCGTTGAATCAACAGAGCCATTTAGGTCGCCATTGGTGGTGACACCCATAACGAATTGGGCGAAGATTTTGTCGAGCATGTCTTGGGTGACTGCACCCATATTGGACATGGCGCGCGACAGTTGACGGATTTCAATGTCGTCTAACTCTTCAAAAATCGGTTTTCCGTAACCCGGACCGAGCGCCATCAACACCACTGCAGCGCGTTCATCGCCTTGCAGCTCTCGATCTTTTGCGGCTTCTCCAACTTCTAATTGTTGGCCAATGCCTTCTTTTGCAACTTCATTGGCCATGGTTTACGCCGCCTCCAAAAGCCAGTTACGGATAATCATTGAAGCTTGTTTTGGGTTTTCCTGTACGAGCGTGCCCACCCGTTCAATGGCTTCAATTTGCGCTTTGCCGAGGCTGCGTGCATCGTCAAGCCAAGCTTCTCGCGCTTCCTCTTCGGGAGATTTTGCGGCCAGATCACCGACAACGTTGCCCTCAGCATCCACAGCCTCTTGCGCGGTCACCAGCATTGGAGCTTCATCGGGTTCAAGAACTTTTTTGACCAATGGGCGCATAACGAAGAACACAAGTGCTAGGCCGATAAGCAAGGTTACGGCCATCTCAACTGCTGCAAACAGGTCATCGCGTGTAAAGTCAAATAGGCCAGCTTCGCTTGGTTCAAAGTTGAGTTCTGGACGTTCAGCGAACTGCATGTTGAGAACTTCGACCTGGTCGCCGCGGGTTTGGTCATAGCCTATGGCTGAGTTCACAAGTGAGCGGATTTGCTCGATTTCCGCGGCGGAGCGTGCGGTATATTCTGCAACGCCATCCGCGTTGGTTACGTAAAGTCCGTCAACAACCACTGCCACTGACAAGCGCTTGACGGCACCCGCTTCAACAACTTCCGTCTGGGTGGTCTTGGAAATCTCGTAGTTGATGGTTTCTTCGGTGGTGGCGGATTGTTCTGAGGCACCTGCGCCATCTCCTTGGTTGGCGGTTGCGCCGGGCAACTCATTGGCCACACTCACTTGGCCGCCGTTTGCTGCACCTTGTGAGTTGTTGTTGAGTTCTCGGGTTTGTGCTGAACGCACCACTTGGCCATTTGGATCAAAGCTTTCAGATGTGCGTGTGAAGCGATTCATATCGAGTTCTGCACTCACCTGCACACGTGCACGGCCTGCGCCGACCACATTAGACAACAATTGCTCAAGTCGCGTGCGCAGACGCGTTTCAATTGCCAATGTGCGTTCCTCACCAATTGCTGTGAGCGCGCTTTCTTGGCCGTCAGAACCTGAAGCGAGCAATTGCCCCGCACTATCTACAATGGACACCATGTTTGGGGTAAGACTATCGACCGCTGAAGCGACCAAGTGCTGCACTGAGCGAATTTCGCCAGCTGAAAGAACACCACGAACTTCAAGAACGATTGAAGCCGAGGGTTGTTTTGCTTCACGGCGAAACAATTCGCGTTCTGGCAAAACCAAGTGAACGCGGGCAGATTTGACACGGGTGAGGGATGAAATCGTGCGGGCCAATTCGCCTTCAAGGGCGCGCAAGTGATTGAGGTTTTGTACAAAGCTTGTGGCGCCAAGGGTGTTTTGTTGGTCAAAAATCTCGTAACCCACTTGGCCTTTGTTGGGTAAACCGCTTTCAGCCAAGCTCATGCGGATTGTGGTGATCTGGTCACGTGGCACCAAAATGCTTTCGCCGTCACCTTTGATCTCAAATTGCACGCCTATGGTGCGCAGTTCTTTGACGATGGCAGCCGAATCCTCAAATTCAAGTCCAGAATAAACCGGGGCCATTTGCGGAGATGTGACCCTGAAAATCAGAAACCCAAAGAATCCAACCATCAGCACCGCTGTTACGGCCATGGCAGCAACTCGGGCTATGCCCAACCGCGCCAGAAACTCGCCAAATCCGTTCACTCTTCCACCCAACTCAAAATATTGATTCCCAATCGAAAACGCGGGAAACATCCCGCTAGGCAAAAATTACCTAGGAGGTGGTAAACATAGTGTTAATCTTTGATGCAAAAGGGGCGTTTTGTGGGGAAAAATGTGCCGATCACGAAAAAGCCCGCGATAAACGCGGGCTATTTAACTCATACTGCAAAAGTGATTTGGGTTCAGCGACTTAATGGTCGCGGTAATGTTGAACCCATGTGGTGCGCAGGCCTGCTAGGCCATGTTTGTCGATGGCCGCTTGCCAGTTAAGGAACTCATCGACGCTTAACGTGTACCGGGTGCAGGCCTCTTCAAGGCTCAACAATCCTCCACGAACTGCGGCAACAACCTCAGCCTTGCGGCGGATTACCCATCTTCTGGTGTTTGTTGGTGGCAGATCAGCAATCGTTAGAGGGCTGCCATCTGGACCAATTACATATTTTACTCGTGGACGCATCTGTGCGGTCATTCTACTCACTACTCAAAAACCTGACCAATTATGTTTATAACCTAGCGTACCAGCCTTAAAATTTGACTAAGCCAATGGTTAGAATTGGTTAAGGGTGTTTGTTAAAGAATTAAGGAGAGTGAGGTGGGGAGCGCATTTTGCGCGTCATTTGATCGTTGATATCGCCATGGCCTGCTCAATAAGGGGAAAGACATGTGCGTGTGTGCTTTGGGCGACATTGATGCGCATAAACTCGGGTGCGGATTGGGATAGGCTAAAGGCGTTTCCGGGCGCGAGCACAATGCCAAGTTTCATGCCAGCGTCGGCAACTTTTGCCGCATCCAACCCATTTGGCAATTTGCACCACAAAAACATGCCAGCTTCAGGTTCGATCCATGGGACCAACCCGATTCTTTTAAGGTTTGCGCTGACGATTGTCCTTGCATCTGCAAGTTTTCCCCGTACACGGTTCATGTGTTTTCGGTATGAGCCATCCATAAGCACAGAATGGACCAGTTGGGCCGATAGGTTTGCGCCGCCGAATGATGTGGCAAGTTTTAGGTCCACAAGCTCCTCAATCCAGTCAGAACGCGCTGCGATATATCCACATCGAATAGAAGCGGTTAGGGTTTTGGAAAAGCTGCCTATGTGCAAAACGCGGTCCAGACCATCAAATGCGGCAAGACGTGTTGCTGGCTCTAACTCGAAATCAGCGAAAATATCGTCTTCAACGATTAAGAGATTGTGTTGATCCGCTATTTTGAGAAGGCGATGAGCCACGTGTGGTGCAAGCGTTGCCCCGGTTGGGTTGTGCAGCGCTGAATTGGTAATGTAGAGCCGAGGTGCGTGTGTTGAAAGGATCTTTTCAAACTGCTCTAGGTCCGGTCCTGATCGGGTATAGGGCACGCTGACAATGTTTGCGCGATGCACACGCAACA
>NZ_CAKZPW010000380.1:0-6998 GCF_937139385.1 uncultured Maritalea sp.
CTTCAATCTCGTTGTCGAAGTGACCAATATTACAAACGATTGCCATGTCTTTGAGCTTACGCATTGCATCAAGGGTCACGATACCTTTGTTGCCTGTACAAGACACAACGATGTCGGCACGATGTGCTGCATCTTCCAACGTAACAACTTCAAAGCCGTCCATTGCCGCTTGCAATGCACAGATGGGGTCAACCTCGGTCACCAACACGCGCGCACCAGCGCCCGCCAAAGACTGGGCAGAACCTTTACCCACGTCGCCATAACCACAAACAATAGCGACTTTACCCGCCATCATTACGTCAGTACCGCGACGGATGGCATCGACCAAGCTTTCGCGGCAGCCATATTTATTGTCGAACTTTGATTTGGTGACGCTGTCGTTCACATTGATCGCAGGGAATGGCAATTCACCACGCTCGGCCAATTGATACAAACGCATTACACCAGTTGTTGTTTCTTCTGAAACACCGCGCAAGTTTTCGCGCACTTTGGCGTAAAAACCGGGGTTCGCCGCAATACGCTTCTTGGCTTGCGCAGCGAAATATTCTTCTTCTTCGCTTTTTGGGTGATCAAGGACGGTTGGGTCAATTTCGGCTTTTGCGCCGGTGAGCACCAACATGGTCGCATCGCCACCATCATCAAGGATCATATTGGCAGTTTCGCCATTGCCCCAATCAAGAATGCGGTCTGCAAAGTCCCAATATTCTTCAAGCGTTTCGCCTTTATGGGCGAACACTGGAATGCCTGCAGCAGCAATTGCGGCGGCGGCGTGGTCTTGAGTTGAAAAGATGTTGCATGACGCCCAGCGCACATCGGCACCCAAAGCCACCAATGTTTCAATCAAAACAGCTGTTTGAATGGTCATATGCAAAGAACCCGCGATGCGCGCGCCTTTTAAGGGCTGTGCTGCGGCGAACTCGCGGCGAATGGCCATAAGGCCGGGCATTTCAATTTCGGCCATTTCAATTTCGGTCCGGCCCCATTGAGCCAGAGAAAGATCTTTTACCGCATATTCTTGTGTTAAGGCGCTCATGCTGCGTCTCCTATTGAACCCGTTTGGCGCTATTCATACGCGCTCATCCTTTACCATTCAATAAAGATATAAAGAATTACTTATATCCCGAACAGAGCGTTAACGCGAAATCCGGACGCGACGTCGAAAAGGCCAAGCGAATATGCCCCACACAAGCCTGAAGAGACCCAACCCAATCAGCAAGCCAATGCCCGCAAATGTGGGGCCCGATGCCGTCACAGGAACAGCCGGTTTATAGGCGCTCAGCGTATCAGAGAGCAATTTGGGATCGAGATGAGAGGAGAAAGCGGTGAGCTCTTGTACCGGCCCCGCATTAATCAGAGCTTGCTGATGGGCTTTCAGGTTTTCAAATCTGGCAATCGATTGGCCAATCGATGTGCCGCGCTCAACCAAAAACTGATCGTTGGACGCACTATAGCGGGCCAGCGCTTGTTCTCGACTGAGCCCTTGATTGGCTGCATCAATATCAAAATTTTCAATCACGACGCCAAGTTCGGCCACTGCGCCGCCAAGCCGCTGATGATATTGTTGCGCGTATTCAGGGTATTGGGAGGCAGTTATGCCGCCCGCCAAGGCCCCCACTAGCAAAAATGGTGTTCGCATTTTCGCCTCCCACCTTTGCGGCTGTAACGACAAAACCCACTGCGAGATTTGATCGTTTGGCCCAACCTAAGCCTGTTTTTCTTTGACACCGTCGGTGTCTTCGTCAAAACCCGATTCAATCAGAGCCGCGATCGCCTCTAGCGCCTCGCGTGCCTGTACGCCTTTGGCGCGGACCAAAACGGTTGAGCCTGGCCCTGCGCCCAACATCATCAACCCCATGATCGAGGATGCGCCTACCGTCACCCCATCGCGTGTCACTGAAATTTCAGCGTTGAAGCATTCGGCCGTGCGCGCAAATCGAGCAGAGGCCCGCGCATGCAGACCTCGCTGGTTTACAATTGTTAGGCGCTGTCCTAGTTCTTTTTCAGGATGACAGGAGTGCGGCATGGTAAGGTCCTAAACGCCGCCCAACACATCATTGGCCACATTTATGTATTTGCGGCCAGCATCTTGAGCTTCGTGCACTGCGTCGCGCATTTTCATGTCGGGGCGCACTCGGGCCAATTTAACCAGCATGGGCAAGTTTACCCCTGCAATAACGTCCACTTCACGATTTTCCATTACTGAAATCGCAAGATTTGACGGTGTACCGCCAAACATGTCGGTGAGAATAACCACACCTTCGCCACTGTCCACACTGTGTACCGCGTCCAAAATATCTTGCCGGCGCATTTCCATGTCATCATCGGGCCCAATGCTTACAGCCTCGCATTGTTCTTGGGGCCCAACCACATGTTCAAGCGCGGAACGAAACTCATCCGCAAGTTTGCCATGTGTCACCAAAACCATGCCAATCATATATGACGCTCCTCAATAGGCGAGTTTTTCGCCTTTATTGTTCTTTGCTATTTTTTACGGCGATCGAAGCCACATGCAAGTCTAAAGTGAAAGACCTGCATTAGTGCGGGCCCAACTCCAACTAACTTGCGTCCGCTTTCATCACACGTTTGATCGCCTCTGTGACCAGCAACCTTTGGTGAACACTGTCAATGAGGGAGCGAACAGGCACGGGACACCGTGCAACCTTCACGCCTAAGAGTTCTGTTTCAAACTCTTCATTTTCAGGCATACGGTCCAATTCACCCACAAGATCTATCACCAGGTGAATTTTGGTTTGATCTGTTGTTGGCCGCTCAATGACCCCACACCCACGCAATTCAATTTGGCCTGCAATTTGGGGAGGCGAGCTGCACATGACATCATCACCATCCACATGCAGCAGCACGCGATCATCGGAAATCAAAAATGCTTCTTTGTTAAAGTTCTCCGCGCGATCCAACAGATCAAGCGCCAACAAAGATTTTCCCGCCCCGGACTGACCACGTAACAATATACCGTATCCATCATATGTGATGCCGGTTCCGAAGACGTTTTCTGGTTCTTTTGACATAATTGGCCTCTAAGTCGTTGTTGGGAGACGAACGATAAATTCCGCCCCTGATCGATCGGTTCTGTTTTGAGCCTGTATTGTACCGCGGTGAGCCTCAACAATTTGTTGCGAAATTGACAGGCCCAATCCAGAATGATTGCCAAAGCCATCACTGGTGGGGCGATCAGTGTAAAACCGCTTGAAGATTTGCTCTGCCTCGCCGCGAATGCCGCGCCCTTGGTCTTTCACAATAATGTTCACCACTTTGCCCGCGCGCTCTAGCGCAATTTCAACAATAGCGCCTTCGGGGGAAAAGGAAACAGCATTGTCGATGAGATTTGTGACGACCTGCGCCAAACGCCCCTCGTGTCCTGGAACAATTTGCTGATTTTCTTTTAGGTGGTCTGTGAGTTCAATTGTCACGGAGCGCTTGGCTGCGGTTTCAGATTGAATTTCAGCGATTGTTGCCACCAAACCAGAAATATTGACTTTGCCAATTTCTTCTCGCGCCAACTCAGCATCCAAACGCGAGGCTTTGGAAATATCCGTTATCAACCGATCAAGGCGCCGAACGTCATGCTGAATGATTGAAGTGAGCCTTAAACGGTCTTCATCATTTTTGACGACGGGCAAGGTTTCCACCGCGCTGCGTAAGGACGTTAGCGGGTTCTTGAGTTCGTGCGCCACGTCCGCGGCAAAACTTTCAATGGCTTCAATCCGATTGTAAAGCGCGTTGGTCATATCACGCAAAGAGCCAGACAAATGCCCAATCTCGTCTGGCCGGTCTGTATAGTCCGGAATTTCCTCACGCGCGGTCATTGAAGAGCGCACCCGCTGCGCGGCGGCGGACAGGCGGCGCATGGGACCAGCGATTGTGCCCGCCAACAATAATGACATGATGGTGGTCACCGAGGCAGCGATCAAAAAGATCTTAAATACATTCCAACGCTCTTTTTCCACCACATGGTCAATGTCGCCGGGTGCTGTTGAAAGCAAGAGCACCCCCACATTGGTTTTTAATCGCCGCACGGGCACAGCAACTGATACCAACAACCTATCGTTCACATCAACGCGCACAATGGATGCGGTAGCGCCTGACAAGGCGGTTCTCACTTCGGGGTATTTTGCCCCGTCTGCGCCCGAGTATTCTTGGTAGCGTGGGAACTCACCGGCCCTTAGCCTGCGGAAAAACCTGTTCCACCAATCAACAAAAAACAATGATTCTGCATCCGTTGCTGGCGAAATTTGACGCAGAACTTCCCCGCGAGCGTAGATATTATCACTATCAAGGATCAACAATCCTGATCGATCATAAATGCGCGCGCGCGTTCCCGTTGGCGTGATAAGATTGCGCAACAAGGGGGCGACGCGCTCAGGGTTGATGGGGAACTCTAGCGACTGGTCGAAGAAGCTAAGTGTCGAATTGGGGTCTTCGCCTTGCAGCTGTAAGAACTTATCGGGATCAACAGTGATCACATCCGAATCTACTGTTGCTGAGGCAGCGATGGCACCGGCGATAATTTCGCCTTGTACACGCAGACTGACCACGCGCGCATCGATAAGCCCAGCGCGCCATTGGTTCAAATATAAAATGGCAATAACGAGCGCGGCAAGGGCGGCAAGGTTAAGCACCACTATGCGTCGCGTCAGGGAAGAGAATACTGTGTACCCAAACACACGTTGAATTGAACGCACAAAAGCTGAGATTTTGGAACGAGGTCGCCCAGACACACGTTCACCGTTGGCCGCGCCTTGCGGCTTTTGGTGCTTGTTGGTTTTGGAATGCGAAGATGCACTCTCTGGGGTCAAAACGCTTATTGCTCCTTAAAGCGATAACCAACGCCATACAATGTTTCGATCATGTCAAATTCCTTGTCAACAACACGGAACTTTTTGCGCAATCGCTTGATATGGCTATCGATCGTGCGATCATCGACGTACACCTGATCATCATATGCCGCATCCATTAAGCTATCGCGGCTCTTAACGACGCCGGGTCGTTGCGCCAGGGCGAAGAGGATCAAAAACTCGGTCACTGTCAATGTGACGTTTTTTGCGTCCCAGGTGCTGGTGTGTCGCTCTTGGTCCATTGTCAAACGCCCACGCTCAAGCACGGACTTGGACGGTGTGCCATCAGTTGATTGTGCGCTACCTTCGGGCCGCGCTTGGGCGCGCCGCAAAATAGCTTTCACCCGCTCAACAAGCAGTCGCTGAGAGAATGGCTTGGTGATAAAATCGTCCGCGCCCATTTTTAAGCCAAAAAGCTCGTCAATCTCATCATCTTTTGAGGTGAGGAAAATGACCGGGATATCGGATTTTTGACGCAGTCGACGCAACAGCTCCATACCATCCATGCGCGGCATCTTAATATCCAAGATGGCCAAGTCTGGCATATCAGAAGTTAGCCCTTCAAGACCTGAGGCCCCGTCGGTGTAGGTGCTGACGTGATAGCCTTCTGCCTGCAAGGTCATTGAAACCGAGGCGAGAATATTCTGGTCATCATCTACAAGCGCGATCTTTGGCATATTTATTCCTTTCGGCCTCACCTTATATGATTGGTACAGGGTGAAAATCAATATTGCCCGTCTCATTGCTCAAAGAATTGCGCACAAATTGTGTCCGCCAAGGAAACTAGTTGAGAAAACCAAACATTGCTTAGTGGGTTTGTGCACAAGCTCTATAAATCGATCAGGAAGGAAAAATGCTAAAATTTACCATATATTTTAGCTATTTAACCGGATTAGACAAAGGTCGTACGACCTATCGCCAGATGGAAAAACCGCATCCAAGAGCTTAGGTTCTTTTGACCGAAAGAGGGAAATTACTCCTTCTGGCGGCATTTTTCACTAAAGACAGCAGGATCAGCCCGATGAGCACCATCACACGGCGGGAAATTAATCAGACCATACAAGCGAACGCAAAGTCGCTTTCTTACAATGATAAGGCACCTGTTTTGGCGTCTCATGCAATTAAGCGCGAAGAAGTTATCTTCAGCGCTGACGGCGCATTGGTTGCTGACACAGGTCAGCATACTGGTCGTTCTGCCCAAGACAAATTTATTGTTGATGATGCGCTAACCCATGACACCGTTTGGTGGGACAATGCAAAAGCGACCTCAACTGAAAAGTTTGACCTGCTGCTTTCAGACCTGCTTGCTGCAACAAAAGACAAAGATTTGTTTGTGCAGCAGTTGTATGCTGGGGCTGACGTGTCACAACAATTGAATGTTGAAGTGTTCACCGAGAACGCTTGGCATGCATTGTTCATTCGCAACTTGTTGATCCGCCCTGCGCTTAATGCCTTGGGCAATTTCGACGCAAGTGTGACCATTGTTCATTTGCCAAGTTTTAAAGCGGACCCTGAACGGCATGGCACACGATCAGAAACAGCAATTCTGTTGGATTTCAGCCGCAATATGGTGCTCATTTGCGGTACAGCTTATGCTGGCGAAATCAAAAAATCTGTTTTCTCATTGTTCAACTTTCATGCGCCGCAAAATGGCGTTCTGCCGATGCACTGCTCTGCAAACATTGGTAAAGATGGCGATACGGCTTTGTTCTTTGGGCTTTCAGGCACTGGTAAAACAACTTTATCTGCAGATCCTGAGCGTTACCTTATTGGTGATGACGAACATGGCTGGGGCAAAGGAACAGTATTCAATATCGAAGGCGGCTGCTACGCAAAAACCATCGATCTTTCGCAAAAGAATGAGCCAATCATTTGGGATGCGATCCGTTTCGGCGCGATCGTTGAAAACGTAATGATGGACGATGAACATCGTGTTGCTGATTATGCTGATACTAGCCTGACTGAAAACGGTCGTTGTGCATACCCTCTAGAGCACGTTGAAAAGCGCGTTCTAGAAAACAAAGGTGGCGAGCCAAAAGCCGTTATCTTCCTGACGTGCGATATGACCGGTGTTCTTCCTCCAGTTTCTGTTCTTACTAAAGAACAAGCGGCTTACCACTTCCTAAGTGGTTACACAGCGCTAGT
>NZ_CAKZPW010000381.1:0-2244 GCF_937139385.1 uncultured Maritalea sp.
CTTTTCGCTCATCACGCTTGCATCACTGTTTTTCTACCGGATGTACTTGGAAGCCTTCTTGGCGATATTGGTATCGCTTTTCCTGCTTGATGTGACGCTTGGTGCTGAAATGCTGAAAGTCCTGTTGCCGCAGGATAATATGCGAGTTCTTGGGAGCGGCGATGAAGCGCAGATCATGAGAATTCGCAGCGCTGGGGTGCTGGTCTCAACCCTGTCCGTTTCATTGCTGATTGGTATGACTGCCGTGCTGATCGCTATTCAAAATCGTCGGTACCTGTCTTCCGTATATTTTTATGCGGTTGTTTTGTTCTTGGCCTATAAGTTTTTGCCTCTTGATAACCAAGTGTATTGGTCCCTTGGGTCAACAATTGATGTCAAACTAGGCGTGGATTTGGGCATGGTGGTCGTAGGTTTTTGCGCCGTGTCGACTCTTTACGCGTTCCTCATCGGCGGTTGGCAAAAGCTTAAGTCGCTTGAGCATGTCATTGTGATTTGTTGTATCATCATTCTAGCCGTTTTGGGTCTGTATGGGGTGTTGTTTGCGGTTGCGCTTATGGCGCTTGGGCATGTGCGGCACGATAGAGTTTTGTGGGTGATCGGGCTGATCTATTTGCCGATTTATTTATTCCTTTTCTATTATTCGCTGGATGTGACCTTATTGATCAAGAGCTACATGCTTTTGGGCTCTGGTATCGCCATATTGGCAGCACGGTTCGTGTTGCTGCGGTTTTTCAATCCGTTGAACGCGGAGGTTGAAAATGCGTAACTGGTTGATGCTTGGCTTTGGGGTGTTGGTTTTGGGATTGCTCAATTTTGGCGTGGTGGAAAAAGAGCGGGTGATTGCCAATGGCGAGCTCGTTTATTTGGAGTTGCGGCCCGTTGATCCACGATCATTGTTGCAGGGCGACTTTATGCGGCTCGGGTTCGAAGTTGAAAATGTGGCGGCTGCTGAAATTGGTGCAAAAGTGCGCAACGGCAATATTGTGATCAGTCCGGACCAAAATGGTGTCGCGCAATTTGTGCGATTGGATGATGGTGCGGCGCTGGGCGATGCAGAATATTTGGTACATTTCAGCAAAACCTCATCGCGTCCAACCTTGGTCCCCAATAGTTATTTGTTCCAGGAGGGGGAGGGCGAGGCCTTCTCCGAGGCAGAATATGCGGCTCTTGTTTTTGGTGCTGACCGGCGTGATTATGTACTGCGCGGATTGGCGGACGAAAAGTTTCAACTGATCAATCCACGTGAAACTTTGGGGTTTAAGTAGGCTAAGAATTGATCGGCTTTGTGCATCATTATGTGGGCGCACGGAACGGATAGGGGCAAATGCGTTATTGACTCTTAAACATTTGCCGTTAGAAAAGGCGAGAGTTATTTTTTGACCAAAGTGTGAGCATTTGATGCGCGTGTTTGTTAAAACAGCGATGAAGATGAAGATCATGACCACCACCGGTGGCGTGGCCAAAGCACTTGCAACAACAAAAAAGACCACCACCAAAACCGTTTAACCGTCTTCCCTGGGCTTTCCCCCGACAGGGTGGAGGGTCAAAACGACGGCCGCAACGTTCTTAAAATGTTGTGCGGGGGGTGAAGACAAGGATCAAACGATTATGGGTTACAAAGTAGCGGTTGTCGGCGCCACAGGAAATGTGGGTCGCGAAATGCTTTCAATTTTGGCAGAACGTGGATTTCCTGCAGACGAAGTGGTTGCAATTGCATCATCTCGTTCGGTTGGGCGCGAAGTTTCATTTGGCGACAAAACGTTGAAGTGCAAAGATTTGCAGCACTTTGATTTCACGGGCGTTGATTTTGCTTTCATGTCTGCTGGCGGTACCATTTCAGAAAAATGGGCACCTATTATTGGCGCGCAAGGCTGCATCGTCATCGATAATTCGTCTGCATGGCGATACCACCAAGACGTTCCTTTGATCGTGCCTGAAGTGAATGCCCATGCGCTTGATACTTACATGGCCCTTAATGATCGCATGAACATTATTGCCAACCCGAACTGTTCGACTGCGCAAATGGTTGTGGCCCTGAAGCCGTTGCATGATCGCGCGAATATCAAACGTGTAGTTGTCTCAACCTACCAGTCAGTGTCCGGCACGGGCAAAGCCGCGATTGATGAATTGTGGAACCAGACCAAGGGCAAATATGTTCCGGGTCAAGAAGTGGCGCCAAGTGTCTACACAAAAGACATTGCGTTCAACGTGATCCCGCACATTGACGTGTTCATGGACGATGGT
>NZ_CAKZPW010000382.1:0-10585 GCF_937139385.1 uncultured Maritalea sp.
TTCAAATGCCATTGGACAAAGTTCGCAAGGTTCTGAAGATTGCTAAAGAGCCGATTTCTTTGGAAACACCAATTGGTGACGAAGAAGACAGCAACTTGGGCGACTTCATTCCCGATAGCAATGCGATCCAGCCTATTGATGCGGCGATCCAGTCGAACCTGCGTGAAACAACAACACGTGTTCTGGCGTCACTGACGCCACGTGAAGAACGTGTGTTGCGGATGCGCTTTGGTATCGGCATGAACACAGACCATACTTTGGAAGAAGTTGGCCAACAGTTCAGCGTGACGCGGGAACGTATTCGTCAGATTGAAGCGAAAGCCTTGCGCAAGCTTAAGCACCCAAGCCGTAGCCGCAAGCTACGCTCGTTCCTCGATAACTAATCGAGTTGGTATAGTTGAATTGATTAAGGGCCCCGATGGGGCCCTTTTTTATGCGGCATGGTTGCGATGTTCGATGCGCCGGCTCTTTTCCCAATAATAGAGCTCAAGCAGAATAGGTGCCAAGCTTTTTCCTAACTCAGACAACGAGTAGATGACCCTTGGTCGACGTTCATTGGTAGGCGTGCGAAGTATGATGCCTTCTGCTTCCAATTCTCTGAGCTGATCTGTGAGAACCTTTTTGCTGGCTTTCGGTAACGCACGAATGATTTGGGCAAAATGCATTTCGCGCTCAGCAAGCATGTGCAGCATAATCGGTTTCCATTTTCCGGAAAAAGTTTGGACTGCAGAGGCCACCGGGCAGTTGCTTGCGTTCATCGCGTAATTCGCGGCCGGTTCAATATCTTGCATGGTCACTCCAATATCCATCGTGTATATGCACAGTATATGCGCAACCGAGCGGGAAAGCCATAGGGCACAAAATTGTAACGGATTGCCTGCAGGGTTTGAACATCTATTCTCCGCGCGAAGTCAGGAGATTTGATATGGATTTTAGAATACAGCGTGTTCCCGTTATGAGATTTGGTATGGTCAATGCCTATGTCATTCAATCAGGGTCAGGAGTGATTTTAGTTGATGCAGGACTGCCAAATTGCGAGGCGCGCGTCGCCAAGAGTTTGGCACGACTAGGACTAGAGTTCAGAGATGTCGATTTAATCATTGTGACGCATGGACATTTTGATCATGCGGGGAACGCAGCAGTGCTTCGAAAACTCTGCAATGCCCCGGTGCTAATCCATAAGCGCGAGGCGATTTATTGCGCTGGCGAAGAGAAAATGATGTTGTGCCCAACTGGCTGGGTCGGAAAATTACTGCTTCGCTCTGGCGCGCCGCAATCTCCATTTGAGTTTTTTACACCCGAACTTACGATTGATGGAAACGACAGCTTTGACCTTAAGCCGTACGGCATCTCAGGTTATGTCACGCCGACACCAGGGCATACGCCGGGTTCGATCTCTGTTGTGCTTGAGAATGGTCATACGTTTGTCAGCGACCTCGTAGCATCTGGATTAGGACTGGGTGGCATAATTCCAACGGGAATTGCCAAACGCCCACCGTTTGAGGAACGACCCGATCAGGTTGCAACGGAACTTGAAAGATTGCTCACTGATGGAGCTAGACATTTTCATTTGGGTCATGGATTTAAATTGGCTTCACGTGCGATTGAAAAGCATATTGAATTGCTCAGGAGAATGTAGGCGTTTAATTGCGCGGGTTTTTGTCTAACGGAGGGCCCCGACGGGGCCCTTTATTATGCGGTGTACATTTGTTGTTTGCCGGTGGGTTTTTCGTGATTTTGATCGTCGCCAACGGCCCAATGGACGCACAAACGAGGTTTGATCGGCGCTAACGTCACGAAAAAACGGACAAAACTAGCTTAAGTGATTCAATTGATTCAACAAAAGCTTTGTGGGACACAAATGCAGGAATCTCTAACAGAGTAATGGGGCACATGGGCTGGCTTTAGGGAATGTGATTTAATGCCAAGTGGTTAGAGCATTTTCTTGAATCAAATTATGAGTAAGCTATCGGCACTATTTTCGATTGGATCTTGGCACTCGCGCAGATAATGCCAAACAGGAGCGCTTCTCTGCGAATAGCAAATAGTGATTCAATTTCAGATGGTTGTTTTGATTTGTTGAATCAATTCATAAGGATAGCCGAATTAGCTTGAATTGTTCTATCTTTTAAAACCTAGCAACTCGTTAAAACGAATGCGCTTTACGAAGAACTTTTGTTTTACGACCCAAAACAAAGTTGACCATAGTTGGAGCATTGAGCGTGAATCTGTTAGTTAGATTGTAATAGGCAATCGCACTGGTTGTTGATTTACGGAACGAGCCCAGTTGAAGAGAAGGAAGTTTATGTCGTTTTTAAAGAAGCTCTTTGGTATGGGAAATGAACCCGCGTCTGGTGAGCCGAAGGTGCTTGGCGAAGAGCACCACCTTGACTATGTGATCAAGGCAACGGAAATGAAAGTGGGATCTGAGTATCAGCTTTCCGGCATCATTGAAAAAGAGATTGATGGTGAATTGAAGTCATCAACATTCATACGTGCTGATCGACTTGGCAGTCCTGAAATGGCAAAAAGCGCGGCAATCGACAAGGCCAAGCAAATCATAAAAGAACAAGGCGATAGCCTGTTTGGGTGACGTGTGGGTCCGATGATTTGGTTGTTGTGGGGTTAGATTTGGATCGGCGCGGCGAGGTGCCTTTGGCGCAATCTAAGTGATATTAAGTTCGCACAGAACGCTAAGCCCGCAAACACCAACATCATCATGCTGCCCGAAGTGCGGGCGATATCTGGATCAAATACAGATGAAGTGGGTGTGCCTTCAAAAAGGCCAAACATTTGAGCAGTGAGCCCAGCAAGTGCCGCGCCAATTACCGCGCCGGTAAATGAAGTTGGTGCGATCGCTCCTGAGGTCGTTGATCGTTCGGATTGTGATGCTCTTGTTATAATGACTTTGCGGTTGAATTGGCTACTGGCACCCATAGCTGCCCCTTGCACCGCAAATCCGAAACACACGATGCCTAGCGAGCCAAAATATAGACCAGCGGCTGAAATGGCCATGCCCACCGCATAGGAAAAACTCCCGAGCTGAATCATTCGAAATTCGATGATGGGGTCGTCAATTTTGTTGGTGAGCCATGCGACAGTTGTCCAAGCAAAAGCAATGATTGCCAATGCGTAGCCCGCTTGAAGTGCGGACAAGTCCCAAACCGAGCGCAAGAGCGAGGCGAAATAGACGTTGCCTGCGGATGCCGCCAGGGGAATGAGGAATATCATTGTCATGCAGATCGAAACGGCTGTGTCTTGGGTGAAGGGCCGCGCGGGCAATAGACGATTAGTGGCTTTGTTGTCTAGCCACATGAAGCCCGCTAGCATTGCAAGTGAGGTGACGATGATGACGGCGAGGATTGCTGGCGTTGTGAACTGCCCTGCCGCGCCCATAACCAGCAGGCCCACGGTGAGGAGCACAAGCCTTTTGATCGGTAAAGGATCGGCTTGCTTTTTAGCCTCTTGTTTGGGAATGGCGCGCCAAGCAATGGCCAGCAGGATCAGGACGAGCGGTACGTTAAACAAAAAGGCCGCGCGCCAAGAAATGAACTGATCCATAACCCCGGCAAACAATGGACCTGAAGCTGCTGCAACTGACCAAATGACAGAGCTAAGCGCAAACATGCGGGGCAGTAGTTTTGAGGGTAGTAAATCGGCTACCAATATATAGATCAGCGACAAAAGCATGCCTTCGCCGATGCCTTGTAGTCCTCTGCCAAGAATGACCAAGGTCAAATGGTTGGCCATACCTCCGAGCAGTGAGCCGAAAAGCAAGATCAAGCAGGCAATAGAAAAGATGTTGCGCGCGCCGATCTTGTTTTTGTAGCTACCTGCGACCACGCCGGCGACGATGGAGCCGACTTGAAACAGCGCGAACAGCCAGAACATATACTCGCGACCACCCAAATCAACAACGATTGAAGGCACAATAGTGACCGTAACGTAGCTGTTTACTGCATGAGAGCCGACAATCAGAATGTTCAGCATGCTCAACAGAATGAATTCTTTTGAAAACAGCTTGTTGAAATGGTCGGGCGGTCTTTGTGTTGGTGCGCTCATTACTCTGCAATTGGTTGAGTATTATTGGTTCGCTCGGATTGGGAATCATCAAGCGGAAGTAGGAATGACATCACCATAGCAGGTACCGACAGGGCAAAGAATGTCAAATACATTTGCGTTGCCGCGACTGAGGCTACATGTGCGTCCAAAATGCCAAATGTTGGTGTGCCGCCGAACAGACCAAGGCTTAGCGCTAGGATGCTGGCGAATGCTGCGCCGATGGCGCCCGCGGCGCTATCTATAGGAGGTAGGATTGAAGATGTTCGGTCTTTCTCTTTATGCGTGGCTGCATGCATGATTTTCTTTTCAAGAAATATCGTAGACGTGCCTAATCCCAAGCCGAGAATTGCAAAGCCAAGTGTGGCGATGGTGAGGTTGGTTAGTGACCAGGCTAAAGCAGTAATTGGAAAACTAAAGGTAATCATGGTGATGCCGGTGCGTATAAGCAGCAGTTGGTTTTTTAACTTTGCGACACCAGATAGACCCCAAGATGCTACAGACCAAGCTGCCGCAACGATTGATGCCAAAAATCCTGCGTAAATGGGACTGAGTTGCCAGATGCTTTGGAGCAGAGCGACACCATAAACACCATGACCGCCGACCGCGATTGAGATTGAAATGTTTGTCCAAATACCTAAACCGATCGTGCCTTTGGTGGTGAGTATCTGATTGGGCAACATCCGGTTTTTCGCGCGCTTGTCGCGTTTGATCGCAAAAGCGAGCAATGCCATTGAGAAGGCCAAAATGGCAAGGATTAAAACTGGGTTTGTAAATTGCCCGGTTAGGCAAATACCGGTTATTGCGGATACGAACAAAGCGAGCCGGGCGATGGGAATCCGTTGTCCGTCTTTTTGAGATGGTTGTTGTTTCACGGCGTATCTTGATTGCACCACAAGAAGGATGGCGATGACGAGATTGACCAAAAATGCGCTACGCCAGCCAAAGCTGGATTCCAACAGACCTGCGGCGAGGGGGCCAATTGCTGAAGCTGCGGCCCAAACCACAGCAAGCATGCCGATCATGCGTGCCATAAGATTGTTGGGATAGCTTTCGCTCAAAATGATGTACGATAGCGATATCAGCAGGCCTTCAGCAAAACCTTGGATGCCACGACCGAGAACAAGGTAACCGAAGTGTTGTGCGAAACCTGCAAAACAAGAGCCGACGACCAGCAAGGCAGCCGCCAAATAGATTGTATGCCGGCCGCCAAGTTTATCTTTGATCTGGGCGGAACCCATGCCCCCGACAATGGCCGCGATTTGAAAAAGGGCGAGCGCCCAATACATCAATTCTTTGCCGCCAATATCCGCCACAATGGTGGGCAGCACTGTACGCGTGACGAACAGGTTTGTGGCGTGTGAGCCAACACTGAGAATTAGGGTAAGCGTTAAGAGGGCACGCCCTTCTTTGAACAGGTCAGAGAATTTAACATGCGCGTTTTCGTCTTGGGTGCTCATTTTGCAATGTCGGCATAGAACTCGTGAACAGATTTTGCCTGTTCACAGGCCGGACAATAGGGGGAGCCCTGTTGATTGGCGGGGGCAGAATTGCCAACCAACAGGGCAGCACGATGCGCCAACGGCTCAACAGGGGGAAACGCTCTAGGGAGAGTGTTGAAGAATTTGTTGATCCACATTTTGGCACCTCGTCATTAAATAAGAAAATTCTTTCTTTATCGGTATTAGGCAGGATTATTTGACAAGTCAAATCTTTTTTTATTAGAGTGGCGCAACAGCTAAGGATCGTTTTTCATGAAAATGTCTGATGACAAGACCATTGAGCGGCTTTTGTTTCTCATCAAAACACGTGGCCCACAAACAGCTGTGGCCTTGGGTGAGTTGGTGGGCACGACCTCTGTCGCTGTGCGTCAGCATATGGAAAAACTGGCCCAGCTAGGCTTGGTGATTAGCGAGGACCGTCGCGAGAGTGTTGGGCGGCCGAAGAAATATTGGCAGCTCACCGACAAGGGTAATCAGCGTTTCCCGGATCGGCACGCGGATTTGACCATTGAAATGATAAGTTCAGTTATTGAAACATTTGGCGAAGCGGGTTTGGATAAATTGATCGCAAAACGCGAACAACGTTCGCTGGACATTTATCAATCGAAGCTGGATCAAAAATCTGCGCTTGGGGCAAAGGTCAAAACTCTTGCGAAAATTCGCGAGGCTGAGGGATATATGGCAGAAGTGGAGCCAGTTGAAGGTGGATTTTTGCTGCACGAAAACCATTGCCCCATTTGTATTGCGGCGACCACATGCCAGGGATTTTGCAAATCCGAGTTGAAACTGTTTCAAACAGTTCTGGGCGAGAATGCGGATGTTCAGCGTGAGAGCCACATTGTGTCCGGCGCACGGCGTTGTACCTATAGGATCGTTGAAAAGGCCCCCTAGCGCTTGTTCGCGCCACATTTTGTGAATAGGCTCGCGCTCATATTCGCCGAGGAGGGCAGTTATGACATTTGAGTATTTTCTAACGTGCATGGTGGTGATCTTGATCCCCGGCACGGGCATGGTTTATGCGGTAGCGATGGCCATTGCGGGTGGTTGGCGCACGG
This sequence comes from uncultured Maritalea sp., assembly GCF_937139385.1. Taxonomy (NCBI): domain Bacteria; kingdom Pseudomonadati; phylum Pseudomonadota; class Alphaproteobacteria; order Hyphomicrobiales; family Devosiaceae; genus Maritalea; species uncultured Maritalea sp. Next base: position 6,617 of record NZ_CAKZPW010000382.1, read on the forward strand.
GGCTTATTGCAGCCTTTGCGAGCACAATGGGCATTGTACCCCATCTATTGGCAGCGATATTTGGCCTTGCGGTTTTGATGCACACAAGTGCGGTGGCGTTTCAATTTGTGAAATATGCAGGGGTTGCTTACCTATTGTATCTGGCGTGGCAAACGCTGCGATCTGCTGGGCCAATTCAGTTGGACGAGAAGCCAAAAGCGGTGCCGACAGTGGCTAAAGTTATTGGTTCGGGCATAGCGATCAATTCACTTAATCCAAAGTTGTCACTATTTTTCATGGCGTTCTTGCCTCAGTTTGTAAATGTGCAAGCTGCAAATAGTACGGTTGAGATGTTGGTGTTGGGAGGCATATTTATGATGCTAACGTTTTTGGTTTTTGCCATATTCGCTGTTCTGGCGTTTTCAGTGCGCCAGCTTCTGACGAATTCGCCAGCATTTATGCGCTGGTTCAGACGTACTGTTGCAGTGAGTTTTGGTTTGTTGGCGGCAAAGTTGGCCGTTTCAGAACAATAGATTCACCGGTTTAGATTCTTAAAATGACTGAAAAATCCCGTCGCGTGGCGGGATTTTTTGCTGTAATGCAGCATTTAAGTTTTCGCGATAGGCTGATGGCAAGGTGCCAACGGGTATCGACGTCGATGGGAATTTTGAGATGACGACTTCAGATGAAGAAATGCCAAAAATCAGCGTGGGCCACGAAGAGTGGATTTCTTTCCCCGATTTGGGGCTGCCCGCTGTATTGGCAAAAGTAGACACTGGGGCAAAGACCTCGTCGTTGCACGCCTTTTCCTACGAGGAAATAGAAGAAGACGGGCAACGGATGATCCGATTTGGTGTGCAGCCGGTTGTTGAGCGTCCTGATGTTCAAATTTGGTGTACAGCGCCACTTGTTGCTTATCGCGAAATCATATCTTCAAACGGTCAGGCAGAAATGCGTCCGATTGTGCGCACTATGCTCAAAGTCGGCGAGCATCAGTGGGAGATTGAGCTGTCGCTGACCGACAGAGAATCGATGAACTACCGCAAATTGCTTGGCCGCACCGCAATGGAGGGTCGAATCGTTGTTGATCCGATGGCTGTGCGGATCAACGGTGATTTGGATATTTCTGCATATGACAATCTGTCGCCAGACATGCCCGAACGTCGGTTACGCATTGCGTTGCTGAGCCGAGAACCCAACAGTTATTCGACAAAGAAAATAGTTGCTGCAGCTCAAAAACACGACATTGAGATTGATGTGATCAACACCACTCGGTGTTATATGAACATTACCGCAGACAATCCCGCCATCCATCATCAGGGTAAGGAATTGCCCTACTATGATGCGATCATCCCGCGCATTGGTGCGTCGGTGAACTATTATGGTTTGGCGGTGGTGCGACAGTTTGAAATGATTGGTTCGTTCAGCTTGAACAATGGGGCCGCCATCGGGGCTGCGCGGGACAAATTGAACGCCCATCAGGCGCTCGCAAAAGCTGGCATTCCGATGCCGGTGACCGGGTTTGCCCATTCGCCGCTTGATGTGAAAGCAATGCTTGGCATTATTGGGAAAGCACCATTTGTTCTAAAACTATTGGAAGGTGCGCATGGGCGCGGCGTTGTGTTGGCGGAAACAATGAAGGCGGCGGAAAGCGTTATTGCTGCATTTCGGCACTTGCGTGCTAATATTCTGGTGCAAAAATTTGTGGCAGAAGCGAACGGAGCGGATATTCGCTGCATCGTTTTGGGCAACAAAGTTCTTGGAGCTGTTCAACGAAGAGCGGCAGATGGTGATTTTCGTTCAAACCTGCACCAGCGCGGCAAAATCGTGAAAGTAAAAATTACGAAAAAAGAGCGACTGTTGGCGATCAAAGCAGCGAAAGTGATGGGTTTACGATTTGCTGGTGTTGATATGCTACGCTCAGATGATGGACCAAAAGTCTTGGAGGTAAATTCCACTCCAGGGCTTGAAGGGTTGGAAACGGTCACCGGTGTGGATATTGCTGGTGAAGTTGTTGAATATGTTGCGCGATATGCTCGTTTGCCAGCAGGTGTGGCCAGGCGGAAACGCGCATAAGGGAAAACGATCATCGGGGGAAGGAGTTGTTATGCGAATTATCTTGCTTTTGACCATCCTCTTATCGATTTCGGCTTGCGTTCAACGTATGGGCGTTGAGCCAAAGATTTTCCAGATCGTTAGAAATAATGACGCAGCGCAGCTTAGTGCGCTGCTTGATGGCGGTGCTGACGCGAATTTGATAAATGGCGTTGGGGATCCGCTGATATATGTGGCGGCAGGGCCCAAAGGCGGTCTTGAGGTTTTGCTTGTGCTTTTGCGGGCTGGGGCAAACCCGAATGTCGCCACCCCACCGGGGCGCACTGCACTGCACAATGCAGCGAGCTGGTGCACACCGCAGCTTGTTTCAGCCTTATTGAATGCTGGCGCAGATCCTCACCTTAAGACCAATGATGGTCGAACCGCGTTAGACGCGACTTGCAAGGCCCCGCAAAATTCGCGACAACAGATCATACAGATTTTACGCGAAGCGATGAGTAGATAATGAATCAGATGGTTGACCTGGTGCCCATGGCGCTTTGGCTTTTGGGTGCTGGTGTTGCCGGTGGATTGATGGCTGGCCTTTTGGGGGTTGGCGGTGGCATTGTTATGGTGCCCGTTATGGCGACCGTGTTTCAACTCATGGGGATGCCCACTGAAATCATTATGCATATGGCAGTGGCGACTTCGCTAGCCGTGATTGTGCCCACAGGCTTGTCGAGCGCGCGTTCACACGCAAAGCGTGGCGCCGTTGCCAAGGACTTGCTGGTACTTTGGGCACCGGCAATGGTGATTGCCTCATTTATTGGCGGCATTAGCGCTGGGTTTTATTCGGCATTTGTGTTGCGCTTCATTTTTGGCGTGATGGCGTTCTTCATTGCAATCAACTCTGTTGTGCCGTTGCAAAAGAAATTGATGGGGGGCTTGTCCGCATCGCCCATTACACATCGCTTAAGCGCTGCTTTTATTGGCTATATATCATCTTTAATGGGAATTGGTGGCGGGTCTTTGAGCGTGCCAACCATGACTGTGCTCGGTACCCCTGTTCACACAGCGGTTGGCACCAGCTCCGCGCTCGGTGTGTTTATCGCATTGCCCGCTGCAATTGGCTTCATCATTTCGGGTTGGGGAGTGGCTGGACTGCCAGCCTATTCAATTGGGTATATTTCACTGCCTGCAATGGCGGCGTTGGCGGTGGGCGCGATCATGTTTGCCCCGGTTGGTGCTTTCATCGCGCACAAGCTTTCTGCAGTGCTTCTTAAGCGTGTTTTGGCTATCTATCTTTTGATCGTGGGGACCCGCATGATCATTCAAGCGCTCTTTGGATAATTGGGCGACAAATTTGCCGCCCAAAATCTTACGTTACTCAGCGATTTCCCATGTCACATTGACGGTAATCGAATAGTCGATTTCGCCTGCTTGCATTGGCACCGAATCTGACATCGCCATTTCCATCCGGGCCACAGGTTTATATTGCTGGCCGCCATAATTGTTGTTTTCTGAGATATTGATGATCCGGCTCAGAGTAACATTTGCAGCTTGCGCATAAACATCAGCGTTTTTAATGGCCTCTGCCATCGCTTGACGGCGGGCTTCATCTAGGAGCTTGCTTGGGTTCGAAACGGAAAAGCTTACACCATTGATTGAGTTGGCCCCAACCGTTACCGCTTGATCCAAAACCGCGCCCAAATTGTCCAAATCAACAACGCTAACGGTCACCATATTCGACACACGATAGCCGCTGATCTTGGGTGGCAAAACATAACCGTTCTGATCGCGGATGTCGGTGTGTACATAATTCGGCTGCACCGAAAAACCCGAGGTTTGGATGTGGCGCGTTTCGATGCCGGCGGACTTTAGGACGTCAATGAGTGCGTTCATCGCTTCATTGTTGGCCGTTAGGGCTTCGCGCGCTGTTGTACCCTCAGTCACAAC
>NZ_CAKZPW010000383.1:0-3540 GCF_937139385.1 uncultured Maritalea sp.
GAAAACCGACGCACGTACTTCAATCGAAATTCGGGATTTGTCATCACAGGTCTTGCGCTATCCCTGATCTGCCTGTTCGGTATGCTCTATTTTGAAGTTCTGCATTTCTTCTGGCTGGTCGTTGCAGTTATTGCCGGTGTTGTTGTCGCCATAATCTCAGGCGTGATTTCGCACAGCGGCAAGGGGCCGCGCATGTCGCGGGGTATTGGCATCTTCATCTTCTTTGTGCTGCTGGGCAACATTTCGACCGGCCTAATCGCTTCGTTGAATGTGTTTGATCTGGGCACCCTCTACTCCGGTGACTTTTTTGCCGGCGCAAAACAGTTCGTGCAGGGCCAGCCCGGTGCAATAGCTGCAATTACCATTGTAATCATCAATATCGGTTTTGGCCTGACCATGCGTGCAGCCACCGTGCAAGGGCGCAAAATTATGGATCAAATCGAAGGGTTTAAAATGTATATGGAGACCGCCGAAAAAGAGCGGTTGAATATGCATAGTGCGCCTGATTTGACCGTTGAACGGTTTGAACAAATCTTGCCTTACGCTGTGGCGCTGGGGGTTGAAAAGCCGTGGTCGGAACATTTTGAAAAAGAACTGGCGCGCAATGCCGTAAACCCGCAAGATCAAAACTATAACCCTTCTTGGTATGCGGGCCGGAGTTGGCGCGCAGGCCGCATTGCATTCAATATCGCTTCGACCGCAACGGCCATGAGTGCGGCAATGATCGCAGCTCAACCTGCATCCGCATCTTCGTCTGGATTTTCTTCGGGTGGCGGATTTTCAGGCGGCGGCGGGGGCGGCGGCGGCGGCGGCGGCTGGTAGTCTCCACAAAAGGGGGCAAAAACCGTGGACATTGACCCATTTGGTCGTTATCAAACTTTGACTTGAAATTCACCCAATTGAAGTAAGCAAATATGCCTGAACTCCTCCTCGAACTGTTTTCAGAAGAAATCCCTGCGCGTCACCAACGTCGTGCTGCCGAAAACTTGAAAAAGCTCGTTACCGACGCGCTGGTGGAGCGAGGTTTGCTATATGAGGGTGCGGTATCTTACGCGACCCCAAGGCGCTTAACCCTGTCTGTAGTGGGATTACCTGCAGCTTCTGCAGCCACCAAAACGGAACGTAAGGGCCCGCGCACGGATGCGCCTGAAAAAGCAATCGAAGGTTTTTTGCGCGCCGCTGGTTTGACTTCGCTAGATCAGGCAACAGTGCAGAACGATCCCAAAAAGGGCGATTTCTACGTCGCTATTACGGAAAAACCGGGTGAGAACACTACAGATATTGTCGCCGATATTGTGCCCACGCTCGTCGAAAAATTCCCTTGGCCAAAATCTATGCGTTGGGGCAGTGGCAATCTAACGTGGATTCGTCCGCTGCGCGCTATTACTGCAACCTTTGCAGTTGAAGGTGACGAAACCCAAACCATTGAGTTTGAGGTTGGTGGCGTAAAGTCCGGCAACACAACCTATGGTCACCGTTTTTTGGCCCCAGCGGCCATCACTGTGCGTCGCTTTGAAGACTACGCAGCCGCGCTGGAATCCGCAAAAGTGGTCCTTGATCTTGACCGACGTATGGAAATCATCCGAGCTGACGCCGACAATTTGGCTTTTGCCCAAGGTCTGGAAGTTATCACTGACCAAGGCTTGCTTGAAGAAGCCGCAGGCTTGGTGGAGTGGCCTGTGGTCATGATGGGGAAGTTTGAAGAGCAATTCCTTGGTTTGCCAGAAGAAGTGGTGACCACTGCCATACGTTCGCACCAAAAATGCTTTTGCCTCCGCGATGCAAAAACGGGAAAGTTGGCCGATAGCTTCTTGCTGATTTCAAATATTGAAGCACCTGATGGTGGTAAGACAATCGTTGCGGGCAATGAGCGGGTGATCCACGCGCGTCTGTCTGACGCCAAGTTCTTTTATGACACGGATTTGAAACGGCCACTCGAGAGCCGATTGCCAAAGCTTGATGCAATGGTGTTCCACGAAAAATTGGGCACCCAATCTCAACGTGTTGAAAGATTGGTTGCTTTGGCCGCAGAGCTTGCGCCGATGGTTGGTGCACATGCTGACGACGCTGCTCGTGCAGCAAAAATTGCCAAGGCCGATTTGGTCACCGATATGGTTTTTGAGTTCCCAGAACTCCAGGGTCTGATGGGAAAATACTACGCGGCCGCACAAGGCGAGAAACCTGAAATTTCTAACGCCATTCTTGATCACTATAAGCCATCGGGTCCAAGCGATGAGGTGCCAACACAATCCGTTTCGATTGCTGTGGCGCTTGCTGACAAACTCGACATTTTGACCGGCTTCTGGGCAATTGATGAAAAGCCAACTGGGTCAAAAGATCCATTTGCACTGCGCCGCGCAGCACTTGGCATTATCCGCATCTCCCTCGACAACCAGCTTGATCTCAACCTATCAAAACTCGTTGGCGATCACATGGTGCGTATTTCGGGTGCCGCGGATGAGGAAAAAATTGCAGATCTAATGTCCTTCTTTGAAGACCGTTTGGTTGTGCAAATGCGCGACACTGGCATTAAACACGATGTATTGGACGCTGTGTTGGGCAACGGCGGTTTGGCCAAGGGCTTCACGCTGCCAAGCATTGTTGCGCGAGCGAAAGAATTGGCCGGATTGCTGGAAAGCGAAGCTGGGGAAAGCTTGCTCGCAGGTTATCGACGTGCTGCAAATATTCTGCGGGCCGAGGAAAAGAAAGACGGTAAAGCTTTCAATCAGACCGTCGACAATTCAGCGTTTTTGCTTGACCAAGAATCGCAGTTGTTCTCTGCCATCAAGGTGGTGAATGAAAGCGTTGCCGCCAACATCTCCAATGAAGATTTTGCCGCAGCGATGAATGATCTTGCGTCACTGCGTCTGCCCGTTGATGCGTTTTTTGATGATGTGATGGTGAATGATGATGATCCAAAAGTGCGGATCAACCGTTTGAATTTGCTCGCTAAATTGCGCGAAACAATGCATTTAATCGCTGATTTTTCAAAACTGGCCGGCTAGGGTCCGTTCGGCCAATAGGAGGGGAAATGTCGCAACACAAAGTTGCACTTCTTGGTGTGCCGGTTGACCATAATTCAAGCTTTCTGCCCGGGGCATCCCTTGCGCCGGCGCGCATTCGTGAAGCTTTTCATTGTGACAGTTCCAACATGTGGACAGAGCTAGGGGTCGACCTTGGCAACAATGAAAATTGGGTTGATGCGGGGGACGTCAGCTTTGCAGATGGCGATCGGCTGAAAACCTCACAAAAAATTAGAACCACAACGCTTGAATTGATCGCTGAAGGCAAGCGTGTCTTGTCATTGGGCGGAGATCACTCCGTGTCCTTTCCGCTGATCGATGCGCACGCCCAAAGCTATGATGGGCTGAATATTTTGCACGTCGACGCTCATGGTGACCTTTATGACGATTTTGAAGGCAATCCATTGTCCCATGCCTCACCATTTGCGCGGCTGATGGAAACCGGACGTATCTCCCGTTTGCTTCAAGTTGGCATTCGCACCCTAAACGATCATCAACGCGAACAGGCCGCGCGCTT
>NZ_CAKZPW010000384.1:0-3575 GCF_937139385.1 uncultured Maritalea sp.
TGGTCTCGCAAGACACACAAGGTCGGCGCGGCCCGCCATCAGGATCGAATTGACATGATCTGGCTCGTAAATATTGCCCACCGCCATCGTTTTAAGGCCCGTGTCGTTGCGAATGCGGTCCGAAAACGGGGTTTGGAACATGCGACCATAGACCGGTTGCGCTTCTTTGGATGTTTGACCTGCAGATACGTCGATAATATCGATGCCTGTTTCGCTAAACATTTTAGCGATCTCAACGGATTCTTCAGGGGTCACGCCGCTATCACCTACCCAATCTGTGGCGGAAATGCGTACAGACATCGGTTTGTTTTCTGGCCAAGCAGCAAGCATGGCGCGGGCAACTTCAAGCGGATAACGCATGCGGTTTTCGAGCGAACCGCCATATTCGTCTGTGCGGTTGTTTGAAGTTGGTGAAATGAACGAGGAGATCAAATAGCCGTGCGCTGCGTGCAATTCGATCATGTCAAATCCTGATCGTTCTGCCATTTCAACTGAGGATACGAATTGGTCGCGCACCATATCCATATCAGCGCGGTCCATTGCCTTTGGTGCGGTATTGTTTTTTGACCATGGAATATCGGATGCTGAAAGGAGTGGCCAATTGCCGTCTTTCAGCGGCGCGTCCATTTCTTCCCACCCCACTTGGGTTGAACCTTTGCGGCCCGAATGACCGATTTGGCAGCAGATCTTGGCTTCAGTTTCCTGATGCACAAAGTGGGTAATACGTGACCATGCGGTTTCATGTTCTGGCGCATAAAGGCCCGGGCAACCCGGGGTGATGCGGCCTTCTGGCGATACGCAAGTCATTTCCACATAGATAAGTCCCGCGCCGCCTTTGGCACGTTCCGCATAATGCGCAAAGTGCCAATCTGTGGGGCAGCCCCCAACAGCTTTATATTGAGCCATCGGGGAAACGACGACGCGGTTTTTCAGTTCCATCTCACGCAGTTTGAACGGGGCAAACATGGGCGCGCGATGGGTGTTTTTTGCGCCAGCTTGGGTTTGGAACCAAGTTTCGGCAGATTTAAGCCATTCTGGGTCGCGTAAGCGCAGGTTTTCGTGGCTGATCCGCTGTGAACGGGTCAACAATGAATAGTTGAATTGCACGGGATCAAGATCAAGATAGCGCTCAACTTGCTCAAACCATTCGGTCGAATTGCGGGCCGCTGATTGCAAGCGCAACACGTCCAAACGACGGTCTTCTTGATATTTCAGGAATGCCGCTTCCATGTTTGGTTCTGTATGCAAGAACTCAGCAAGTGCGATTGCGCTTTCGAACGCCAACTTTGTGCCAGAGCCAATGGAAAAGTGAGCTGTGGCTGACGCATCGCCAAGTAGCACCACATTTTCATGGTGCCATTTTTCGCACAATACGCGTGGGAAGTTGATCCATGCGGACCCACGAATGTGGTTGGCGTTGGTCATTAGGCTGTGGCCGCCCAAGTGGTCTTTGAAGATCTTTTCGCACAGGGCGATGCTTTCTTGCTGGTTCAGGTCACCAAAGCCGAATTTGTCAAATGTTTCTTGATTGCATTCCACAATGAAAGTGGCGGTGTCATCGTCAAATTGGTAGGCGTGTGCCCAAACCCAACCGTGCTCTGTTTCTTCAAAAATGAAGGTAAAAGCGTCGTCAAATTTTTGGTGGGTGCCGAGCCAAACAAATTTGCAGGCGCGCACGTCAATATCGGGTTTGAAGTGGTCGGCAAATTCGGTGCGTGTGGCGGAGTTCAGACCGTCCGCCGCAACCACCAAATCATATTCATCCATATATTCGGACGCGGGCTTCGCCTGTGTTTCGAACTGCATGTCAACGCCCAATTCAGCGGCGCGTTGTTGCAAGGACAATAGAAGTTGTTTGCGGCCCACACCACAAAACCCGTGGCCGGTTGAAACTGTTTTGGTGCCGCGATGGTGAACCGCAACATCATCCCAGTAAGCGAAATGTTCGCGGATCATTTGAGCGCTGATCTTGTCGTTGACCGCCATATTGTCGAGCGTTTCATCGCTCAAAACAACACCCCAGCCAAATGTATCATCGGCTTTGTTGCGCTCTAGAATGGTAATTTGATTGGCAGGGTTGCGCAGTTTCATGCTGATCGCAAAATATAGTGCCGCCGGACCTCCGCCCAAACATACAACCTTCATCAATTCCTCCTGCTCGATTTGAAGTTATGATGGCACCGTGAAAAATATATTTCAAGCACAAAATTTTAAGCTTGAAGTATTTTTCATTTCGTGTCTGAATATGAAACGAAATTGGTGCAACCATGCTTGCCTTTGGAGTTGGTTTGCGCAACCAATAGGGAATGATCGATAGAATGAAGCAGCCGGTGATATCAGATTGGGATGACGCATACTCCAATGGTGCTTACATTGAAGGGGCGGACGAGTTTCCGCCGCGTTGGGCAGCGCTGGCAGCGCAATATCGCGATGAAATGAGCGCTTCGGGTCAAGCGGAAATTGATCTTGCCTATGGCAAGTCCGAGCGTGAGCGTTTGGATTTATTCTTGCCCACATCAGCGCCAAAAGGCTTGGCCGTATTTGTGCATGGTGGCTATTGGATGGCGTTTGACAAGTCCACATGGTCGCATTTGGCAAAGGGGGCAGTGGACAATGGCTGGGCGGTTGCAATGCCCAGTTATACACTTGCACCAGAAGCGCATTTAACACGGATGTCTGATCAAATTGCCCATGCGATTGAGTTCTGTGCGCAACGAGTTGCTGGACCAATTCGACTGTCTGGGCATTCGGCGGGTGGTCATTTGGTGACGCGCCAGATTTGTGAAAAGTCACCTCTAAGGGCCAGTGTGCAGAAGCGAATTGAAAAGGTCGTTTCAATTTCAGGGCTGCATGATTTGCGCCCCTTGATGAAAACAAAAATGAATGAAAAGCTCGTTTTGGATGAAGATGAGGCACTGGATCAAAGCGCGGCGTTGCAGCGGCCTGTCAAATATGCAGACTTGATGTGTTGGGTTGGGGGGAATGAGCGGCCCGAGTTTTTGCGGCAGAATAAATTGCTGGCGCAGATTTGGTCAGGATTTGGCGTTCAAACCGAATGGCACGAAGAACCGTCAAAGCATCATTTCAACGTTATTGATGATTTGGCGGACAAAAATTCTGAATTGGTTCAACAATTTGCACCGTGATCGCACTTGTGTAGGACGGTGTTTTAAGCTTGATATTTTAATATTGAAATATATTGAAAATCATGCACACTGAAATGGGATGAGAAGAGAGATAAGGGTTAGGGTTGAGCGAGAAACGAAATTGTTTTTCGCCTCAGCGAGTTCAACAAATGCACATAGGTCTGCGGCTACAGGCCAGTTTATTTCGCGTTGAGCTTTACAAAAGATACCACCTCGTTAGCTTTCTTTTTGATCGCGAAAACAGTTGCCAGTTTTTGGTAACTTCTAATGGGAGGAATAAATGAAACATCTAAAGAAATTTGCAGTGAGCGCATTGGCGCTGACACTGGCAGCTTCGAGCATGGCTTATGCTGGGGGCGCAAAAATTGGCATGATCACCACTTTGTCTGGTGGTGGATCAGGCTTGGGCATTGATGTGCGCGATGGCTT
>NZ_CAKZPW010000385.1:0-6543 GCF_937139385.1 uncultured Maritalea sp.
AAGACGTCCAGTGCCACACGTCCATGACAATAATGGTAACCCAAGCCGCAAAAACGTTTTGCGTCATATCATAGGGGATACCCATCACATGGTTTAAAAAATAGCCCATCAAGCCAATATCTGGCAGCGTGAAAATATTCCACATTGCGCCAACCACGTTCCAAGGGATCAGCATCGGCAACGCCATCGTCACCAAGCAAACAGAGACCCAAAAGCCTTTACGCGGCATCGACATGGCAATCGCCACACCCAGCGGAATTTCAATCAACAAGATCAATCCGGTGAACATGAACTGACGGCCAAGTGCTGCGTGAAAACGCTCGGAGCGCATCAAGTTTTGGAACCAATCCAGGCCCTGCCAAAAGAAAAGGTTGTTTCCAAACGTCTCCTGCACTGAATAGTTGACAACCGTCATCATGGGGATCAACGCGTTGAACGCAACCAGCAACAACACTGGCAGAACAAAGAACCAAGCTTTTTGATTTTGCGTTTTCATTATGCGGCTCCTTTGGCATTGGTTGCCAACCAACCATCGGCATAAAGCCGGGTTTGTTCGGTCTTGAAGTCTAGGAAAACCTCGTCGCCCTGGTTGGGCACATCATGCTCCACAATCACCGCAACTTTTTGCTCACCCACCATGGCTTCAACCACATTGTGGCGGCCTACGTCTGCGACTTTGCGGACGTGTGCTCGCAACCCGTCTTTAGCCAAAGAAACATATTCTGGCCTGACGCCGATTTCCGTTTTTCCACCAGCGCCTTTTACAATTTCACCTTCTAAATCCACATGTTGCCCGTTGAAAAACGCGGCCCCAGCCTTAACTTCACATGGCAAAACATTCATCCCCGGCGAGCCAATAAAGTGCCCAACAAATGTGTGGGTGGGGCGCTCGAACAACTCAATTGGTGTGCCAATTTGCACAATTTCACCATCTTGCATCACCACAACTTGGTCAGCAAAGGTAAGTGCTTCAGTTTGATCGTGGGTCACATAAATCATAGTGGCCCGAATGCGCTGATGTAGTTCTTTTAACTTCGAACGCAGTTTCCATTTCAAATGCGGGTCAATCACGGTGAGCGGTTCGTCAAACATCACCACATTCACATCGTCGCGCACCAGCCCGCGTCCCATCGAGATTTTCTGCTTATTGTCAGGCGAAAGACCTGCGGCGCCTTGGGTCAGCATTTCGCTCACTTCAAGCATTTCAGCGATTTGTTTAACCCGCACATCAACGTCCCGCTCCGCCATGCCACGGTTGCGCAAGGGGAACGCAAGATTATCGTAAACGGTCATAGTGTCGTAGATCACCGGGAACTGAAACACTTGCGCAATGTTGCGCTGATCTGGAGGCAAATGCGTGACGTCTTTATCGTCAAACAATATCCGACCTTCTGAGGGCACACGAAGTCCCGAAATAATATTAAGCAATGTGGACTTGCCACATCCTGATGGGCCTAAAAGCGCATATGCGCCGCCATCGTTCCAATCCAAATCAATTTGCTTCAAGGCATAATCTTGCGGACCTTTAGGTTCAGCAAAATAGCTATGCCGCAATTGAGACAGGGTAATTTTAGCCATGATTGTCTCCTATCCGACCAGCGTGCCATCAGGCGCGAACACAAAGCACTTTGATGGATCCATAAAGAATTGATGATCTTCGCCAACCTGGTAAGGGTGCACACCGCGCGCCAGCGAAACCCAATTGGCCATTTCCGCTTTAAAATGGGCGCTAGATTCAGATCCACTCAACTCGGTAACCATCACATGCCCTGTAATTGGCACGCTGGCTTCATCCGTTTTAAACGGCAGCACATGATTTGCCCGCACGGCAATCTTATACTCGCCATCTTTTAGGTCTGCGGCATGCCCTGAAAGGTTCCATGAGATATTGAACCCCATTTTCGCGGTGCCACCGCGCTTCTCAATCTGCGCAACATTAATCGGCGGGTCAGAAAAAATCTCAGCTGCCAACAGCGTTTCAGGATGGCGATAAATATCGGCCGTGGTGCCAAATTGCGCCACCGAACCATCATCCATCAATGCGGTTTTACCGCCAAGCAGCAAAGCCTCTTCAGGTTCTGAAGTGGCGTACACCACCACAGCGCCCCGCCCCGCAAAAAGCTCTGGCAATTGGTCGCGCAACTCTTCGCGCAATTTGTAATCAAGATTGGCAAGCGGTTCATCCAAGAACACGGCCTTGCTTTCCTTTGCAATCGCCCGTGCCAACGCACAGCGCTGTTGTTGACCACCCGACAATTCGTGTGGACGACGAAAAAGCATGGGTTTTAGCTGCAAGATCTCAGCAGCTTCGGCAACCCGATCCTCAAGTTCAGACTGGGCCATCCCTGCCACGCGCAAAGGTGAAGCGATATTGTCAAAAACACTCATGTGCGGGTAATTGACGAAAAACTGGTGGACCAACGAGATATTGCGCTTTTGGGTATTTTGCGCCGTCACGTCCTCACCATCCATCAAAATTTGGCCACTTGCCGTTGGATCAAGGCCAGCCATCAATTTAATCAGGGATGTTTTGCCTGCACCTGTTTCGCCAAGCAATACGTTGAAATGCCCTGTTTCAAGAACCAGGTTTACCGGCTTGATGTGCAGGTCCGCCCCTACCCGCTTAGTGACATTTTTAAGTTCGAGTGCCATTGCACACCTACTCTTATTTCTGCCGCGCAATCAGTTCAGCGCGCAGCCTTCAACCCTTTTTGCCAAAGGGTTGGGAAAACGGTGAAAGAAAGCTGGAGCCCTTGGGCTCCAGCAGACAAGGTCAGAAGAGTTCTGACTAGGGAGTTCGCTTACTGCGAATTCCAGCGGGCAACGAGCTCGTCATAGTTGACGGTTTGGCCTTGCGGCTTTTCGTTGTCCAGTTTTGGCTTCGCACCACCGTTGGCGAACCACCACTCAGCATCACGCTCTTCATTCAAGCGCGGACCACAGCCACCGTAGACACCAGCGGCTTCATCAGCTGCTTGCATACGGGCCATTGTGATGTCCATCTCTTCAGCCAAACGGTTCATCGCTTCTTGTGGTGTAAAGGCACCAGAATTCACGTCACCAATTTGCTGCCACCAGATTTGAGCAAGCTTTGGATAATCTGGCACGTTAATGCCAGTTGGAGACCAAGCTACACGATCAGGTGAACGGTAGAATTCAACCAAACCACCAAGTTTTGGTGCACGTTCGGTGAAAGATGCGTGATTGACTGAGCTGTCACGAATAAAAGTCAAACCAACATGAGACTTTTTCACGTCAACGGTTTTTGACACAACAAACTGAGCATAGAGCCAAGCCGCTTTTGCGCGATCAAGTGGTGTAGATTTCAGGATTGTCCATGAACCCACGTCTTGATAGCCAACTTTTTGACCCTCTTCCCAATATGGACCGTGTGGGCTAGGCGCCATACGCCATAGCGGGTTACCAGCATCATCAACAGTGTTATTGCCTTCAGATTTTGGCTTCACCATGTCGGCAGTAAAGGCTGTGTACCAGAAGATTTGCTGAGCAACGTTACCAATGCTCAACGCTGGCAATGATTGGTAGAAATCAAATGCAGCTGCACCTGGAGGCGCATAAGCTCGCAACCATTCATCCCACTTGCGGATCGCATAAACAGCCGCTGGGCCGTTTGCTGCACCACCGCGCGTTACTGACGCACCAACAGGATTACAAGAACCCTCTTCCATGCGAATGCCCCATTCATCAATCGGCACACCGTTAGGCTCGCCTTTTGAACCAGCACCGGCCATTGAAAGCCAGGCATCCGTCATCCGCCAACCAAGGTCAGGGGCACGCTTACCATAGTCCATGTGTCCATAAACTGTGGTGCCATCAATATCGACAACCTTCGTTGTAAAGAATTCAGCGATATCTTCATAAGCTGACCAGTTCACTGGCACGCCTAGATCATAACCATACTCTTTTTTGAACGCTGCTTTGATGTCTTCACGATCGAACCAGTCTTTGCGGAACCAATAAAGGTTGGCAAATTGCTGATCTGGCAACTGATAAAGATCGCCATCAGGACCAGTGGTAAACTGCGTGCCCATGAAATCTGCAAGATCAAGCGTTGGGTTGGTAACGTCCGCGCCTTCGCCCGCCATGAAATCGGTCAAGTTGTATGCAAGTTGCAAACGTGAGTGTGTGCCAATCAAGTCACTATCATTCACATAGGCATCATATAGATTACGCTTTGTTTGCATTTGCGTTTGAACCGCCTGCACCACTTCGCCTTCACCCAAAATCTGGTGATTGACTTTAATGCCGGTAATCTCTTCAAACGCTTTGGTCAGAACTTCTGACTCATAAGAGTGCGTTGGAATGCCTTCGGACAGCACATTGATCTCCAAACCCGAATAAGGCTTGGCAGCATCAATGAACCATTGCATTTCACTCATTTGCTCTGATTTTGACAAAACTGACGGCTGAAATTCAGCGTCAATCCATTTTTTAGCTTCGTCAGCACCCGCGAATGCTGACCCAGTACCTGCGACAACGGCTATAACCGCTGCTGCGCAGAGAAGATGCTTCTTCATCTTGTCCTCCCATTGAACTTAAGCCAGAAACCTCTAGCTGCAACAATATTCATTCGAACTACTATATTTGTCAAACTATTTTTTTAGTAGAAGGTTTTTCGTTGTAATTCCTACATTTTTCCCACATCGCATTAACGCATATGTTCATATTTTCAATTTACATGTTCAAATGAACATACTAAGTTCAATCCGTTTGACGCAAGGAGAAACCGCATGTTGCAGCCAGAGCGGCTCGAAAAAATCATAAAGATGCTCAATCAGAATGGCCAAGTGGACGTCATTTCGCTGGCTGATTCATTTGATGTGACAGAGCAAACCGTTCGTCGCGATCTAGCAACCTTATGTCAACGCGGCCTTGCCACACGCATGCACGGGGGCGCACGTCGCCTCGCTTCAACAGCCTCATTGAGTTACGAAGCGCGCCGTATGAACAATATTGCCGCTAAAAGCGCCATCGGCCGCAAAGCCGCTGAACTCATTCCAAATGCCAGTTCGCTTATTCTGAACATCGGCACCACTACCGAGCAAGTCGCCAGCGCGCTCACGGGCCACAAAAATTTGAGCATTATCACCAACAACATCAATATTGTCAGCATCATGCAAGGCGCCGAATTGAGCGCGCTTATTCAAGTCGGAGGCATGGTTCGACAAACCGACGGTGCGGTCGTTGGCGAAGAGGCAGTTGAATTCATATCGCGTTACAAAGCGGACTATGCCGTAATTGGCGCTTCATCCATTGACGATGATGGATCGATTTTGGACTTCGATTCGCGTGAAGTTGCGGTTGCCCGCGCGATTCTGAAAAACGCCCGCACACGCATTTTGGTCGCGGATCAATCCAAATTTGAAATAAACGCACCTGTTCGCATTGCCTCCATCGACGAGCTCGATTTTGTCGTAATGGACAGTAAACCCTCATCCGCCTTCGCAAAGGCGGCGGCTGATGCAGGCACACAGATTCTAGTTGCAGGAACACAGAAATGAAAAAGCCACAGAACGAAATGACCTATGATCTATTCATCATTGGCGGCGGTATAAATGGCTGTGGCATTGCGCGCGACGCCGCGGGGCGTGGCCTATCCGTAGCCCTCGCCGAAATGGACGATTTGGCATCCGCCACATCGTCCTCTTCCACCAAACTTTTTCACGGTGGTTTGCGCTATCTCGAGTATTTTGAGTTTCGTTTAGTTCGCGAAGCTCTGATCGAACGTGAAAACCTTTTGGTCGCCATGCCACACATTTCATGGCCCATGCGTTTCGTTTTGCCGTACCACCCAGACATGCGCTTTGAAAGCGACACCCCAACGTCAAAACTTTTGACCATGTTTATGCCTTGGATGAAAGGGCAACGCCCCGCTTGGCTCATTCGTCTTGGTCTATTCATGTATGACAATTTGGGTGGGCGAAAGATTCTACCCGGCACCAAAACAATCGATCTAACAACGGCCCCTGAGGGCGACCCGATCGACAACAAATTCGAGCGTGCTTACGAGTATTCAGACTGTTGGGTAGAAGACTCTCGTCTTGTTGTCCTTAATGCCCGCGACGCGCAGAACCGTGGTGCCAATATCATGACGCGCACTAAGGTTGTTAATGCCGTATCCGAAAAAGGCATTTGGACAGTAACCACGGAAAATAAAATCACCGGCGAACAGCAAGAGTTTAGAGCAAAGCTGCTGGTCAATGCAGGCGGCCCGTGGGTCGAAAACATTATCCGCAATGTCGCCCACATCAAAACCAACGAAGGCGTCCGCTTGGTACGCGGATCCCACATTGTCACTAAAAAACTGTTTGATCACGACAAAGCATATTTCTTCCAAGGAGAAGACGGTCGCATCATCTTCGCCATTCCTTATGAGCAAGACTTCACACTGATCGGCACGACAGACCAAGACCACGCGGACGTGGATACAAAACCCGAATGCACCCCTGAAGAACAAGAATATTTATGCAAATTCGCGTCGCAGTATTTTGAAAAGCCAATAACGCGCGATGATATCGTTCG
>NZ_CAKZPW010000386.1:0-2574 GCF_937139385.1 uncultured Maritalea sp.
GCCGTTGGTAAGCTCCATTGCAGCACGTGGCGCAAATGCTTTACCCATTCCAGTGGCCATCGTGCCCGGCTTCTTAACTGATGAACAAATCGAAGAGCTGGCCTAAACCTATTTGCGCTAAAACAAATTGTTTGCCCAATTGCTGAGCGCTCACAGGGAATCTACTTGCCTTTGCCAGCAGAAATACTATTTTATAACCATTCTAAAGAAGATTTTGCCCGCAATCGGGCATATGAGCTCGGAGATCTAAGACCATGTTTATTCAAACAGAGGCAACACCAAACCCGCAAACGCTAAAGTTCTTGCCGGGCCGGGACGTTTTGCCGGGTGATCCGATGGACTTCAGAACACCAGAGGCGGCAAAAGCCTCACCCTTGGCTGTTGCACTTTTCACCATTGAAGGCGTTACAGGCGTTTTCATGGGTGGTGATTT
This sequence comes from uncultured Maritalea sp., assembly GCF_937139385.1. Taxonomy (NCBI): domain Bacteria; kingdom Pseudomonadati; phylum Pseudomonadota; class Alphaproteobacteria; order Hyphomicrobiales; family Devosiaceae; genus Maritalea; species uncultured Maritalea sp. The sequence goes on from NZ_CAKZPW010000386.1 coordinate 434, forward strand.
CATTGCGGTCACCAAAGATGATAGCGATTGGTCACACATCAAGCCTGCGATTTTAGGCTCGATCATGGAGCATTTCATGTCCGGTCAGCCTTTACTGGCAGATGGTGCGCAAGATGCAAAGGCGGACGCAGGGAACGACGAGTTTTTTGAAGAGTCAGACCAAGAAATGGTCGAAGTGATCAAAGAATTGCTCGACACACGTGTGCGCCCAGCGGTGGCTATGGATGGTGGCGATATCATTTTTAAAGGGTTTAAGCAGGGCACTGTTTATTTGCACATGCAAGGCGCGTGTTCGGGCTGTCCTTCTTCAACAGCGACCTTAAAAAACGGCATTGAGAATCTTTTGCGCCATTTCGTCCCCGGTGTTGAGGACGTGCAACAAATCTAGTGCGCGCGATTGGTCGCTAAATGACAAAATACCCCATTACATTGGCCATTGACACGGCACAGGCCTGTTGCCAGTGCGCGCTTATTGATGCCGATGGCACAAGCTATTCAATGTCAGAGGCCCGCGCCCGCGGGCATGCTGAACATGTGATGGACCAAATTGATGCGCTATTGGACAATGCCCAGCGCGAATATGATGATTTAGAACGCATTGTCGTGGCCTCTGGCCCGGGCTCATTTACCGGTTTGCGCGTTGGCTTGGCAGCCGCCCGTGGTTTGGCCGTCGCGCTGGATATTCCATGCCTTGGCATTCCCACCATGCTAGCGCTTTCTCTTAGCGGGCGTGAAAATAGCCCCTTGAGCGTATTGATTGATGCGCGGCGCGACCAACATTATCGACAAGATTTTTCGGCCCCGGGCAAACCTGTTGGCGAACCCAAAGCTTTTGAAAACACTACGGCTTTAAACGGCATCACCGATCAAAGCCGGATACTAGGATCAGGTGCAGAGTGGGCGGCAAACGAATGTGGGGCGCATAATATTGAATTGGCTCGCGACCCAGACATGCGCACTTTCCTCAATGTGGTCAAAATGGCCGAATTTGGCCAATTGGCGGACCCTAGCCACTTCCCGCCAGAACCTTGTTACCTGCGTGCAGCAGACGCAAAACCACAATCTGCCAAACAAATTGCCCGCCGATGAAAGTATGGATGGCCCCGGCAGGATTGCACATTGAACCCGCTCAACCAGGTGACGAAAAAGACCTAGCAAAACTGCACGCTGAAGGCTTTTTTCGCGGCTGGACGGTGGCTGATTTCCAATCCTATGTGCGCGATACACAAACCCCCATTTATGTGGCCTGCGATGCAAAGCATAGGATTGCAGGCTTTGCCATGCTGCGCATAACTGGGGATGAATGCGAATTGATGACCATTGTGGTCAGCAAAAAGTTTAAGGGCAAACGCCTTTCGACCGCGCTCATGCAAGCCATGATTGAAGATTTGATGATGAGCCCGGTCACCAAAATGTTTTTGGAGGTGGACGAGGACAATCAACCTGCCAGAAAACTCTACAATCGCTTTGGTTTCACGCAAATTGGCGAACGGCGCGGCTATTATCCTCGACCCGATGGCAAAACCGCGACCGCTCTTGTCATGAAAGCGGATCTCGGATAATCCAAGCGCTAGACAAAACAGCACTGCACCAAAGAGGTTTAGCCATGGGCGAAACAGGCGATAACACAAACCTTGAACAACAGTGTGAAACCTCTGGCATGCGCATGACCGAACAACGTCGGATTATTGCTCGTGTGCTTGAAGGCGCAACCGATCACCCAGATGTTGAAGAGCTTTATCGCCGCGCTTCAGATATTGACCCCAAAATCTCCCTTTCAACTGTCTATCGAACGGTAAATCTGTTCGAAGAAGCCGGCCTTGTCGCCAAGCATGATTTTAAAGACGGTCGCGCGCGGTTTGAACAAATTCCAGACGAGCATCATGATCATTTGATCGATGTGCGCACGGGCAAGGTCATTGAGTTTCGCAACGAAGAAATTGAAGCAATTCAAGAAGTGATCGCACGTAAACTAGGGTTCAAACTGGTTGATCATCGGCTTGAACTTTACGGCGTGCCGCTTGACGCCAAAAAAGGTGAAGGTGAGCCAAGCGAATGATTTGGAGGATCATTTTCTTTGTTGTTGTTACCATTCCTGGTTTGTTGGCGCTAATCCTATGCCAATCGATCATATTGGCGCT
>NZ_CAKZPW010000387.1:0-1608 GCF_937139385.1 uncultured Maritalea sp.
GCGCGTTGAAGAACCCATAGAAGTTGCATACATTGTCAACGTACCAACACCGCCAAGCCGTCCTGAGGACCTATTGGCGGGCGACGGCACAAAGCAGCTGGGCCTTATTGCAATCAATCAGCAAGCACCGGCACCACAACGCCAAACGCTGGAACAAGCCAATGCGTTTACACCGCTTGATTTGCTGGGCAATTTGATCAACCGAAATCAGCCTTCGACCCGGTCAGCCCCAACGCCACCGCAAGGGCTCATTCCGCCCGGTAATATTGTTGACCCGCAGACAACCAGTTCCCTCGGTGCAGCAACAGCACTCAGCGAAATGCCCAAAATCTGGACCGTTCAAATCGGCGCCGCCAAAAATCAGGATGGTGCGAACCAGCTCATAGCCGAGGCAAACAATCAGCTCGCAATTTTAAAGGATTATCGTTCGTCCGTTCAATCAGTCACCCGCAACGGCCAGAGTTTTTACCGGGCGCGGTTCGTCGGGTTTACTGGTGAAGCAGAAGCAGCAACGGCATGCAACGCCCTAAAAGAAAGAAATATCAAGTGCCTAGCCCTGCCCGGCTAGGGAGTCACAACGCATGAGTAAGTGTATCGGAGTAACTCAATGCAAGATTTTGAACAATTGAAAGACCTTGACCAACTAAGAGAGCTCGCCAGTTTTGAGCCAAAGTCAGATTTGGCCTCTTCAGATTCGCGCAAGCGCAAATCCACTTTGTTGCGTATCGCGCAAAACATCGCCGAACGTAGCCAACAAAAAACAGTTGCTGAGATGCTTGGTTCTGTCATGGCAATATCCGCAAGAACACGCCGCGTTTTGCACGAACCGGTTAGTGTTGAACTTGATGTTTTCAATGCAGACGGGTCAAGAGCGGTGGTCCTTGAGTTTGGTCAGTCAACAGACTGACCGCTCACCTCAATTGGCGGCGACGTGGTGGAATGCTTCATTTTCAAGCACACGTGCCCGCCACTCATCTCGACGCGCTTTGCGCTCTTCAATCAATTCGCGCACCGGTAGGTTCAATGAATCGACAAGCTTGCGGTATTCTTGCCTAGCGCTGATCTGCGACACACCACCCCCTAATAGAATTTCATCGCTGGCCGGATCAAAGACTGTAAGACCGGATGAAAACAACGAGCGAAATGCAACACGCTCTGCAATCCCCTCAGCCATACGACATCCCAAACGGTTAGATATCCGCTCAATGGCGGAGTGCACGTTGCGCATATTTCGTGAGGACAGAGAAGCAATCCGGTTGCGCACAATCACCCAGTCAATTGTTCTGCCATCAAGCGCCAACCGTTCTTTACGCGATTGCTGCACCAGGCGAGCATAGTGATTTATAGAACGAATTTCGAGAGTCGTTGGATCGACGTCAGCAAGCACATCAAGATCAATCAAGCTGTCGTTTACCGGTGTGACCAGCGTGTCGGCCAACGAATGACTTAATCTTGTTAGGTGAGTATCAAAACCCGGGGTGTCAACGATTAGAAAATCCGCATGCCTTTCCACCTCACCCACAGCCTGCCGAAACAGCGAGAACTCGATCCGCTCGCGCTCTTTTTGACTATCTGCACGCGCGATAGGCAAGTGGTAATGCGTTGTAT
>NZ_CAKZPW010000388.1:0-2800 GCF_937139385.1 uncultured Maritalea sp.
ATAGAAGGGTTTAGCACCTCGGGGTATTTCAGTTTTAAGGCAAAAGCCATTTCACGCGAGGCGTTTAACGTCTCATTCTTACTACCAAATAACACGAGACCTTAATCGCCTCGCGTGTCTGCATTTTTCACATTGAACCTTGCCGAAAATTTCGTGCGGGGGCATTGGTGTTTCTTGCCCCATTGGAGGTGACAAATGGGCAATGCTGTGCACATGTTTTCAGGGAAAAAAGCAATGAGGAAATTGATGACTGATTATTATGTGATTGTGGATGTGCAAATCGACAAGCCAGAGGAATATAAAGAATATATGGCGCTGGCCCGTCCTGCAGTTGAGAAATTTGGCGGTGAATACCTGGTGCGCGGTGGGGCGTTCAATGTGGTTGAAGGTACGCACTTGCAGCCGCGCCGGTTGGTGATGCTCAAGTTCCCGTCAAAACAAAACTTTGATGATTTCTACGCCTCCGATGATTATCAAAAAGCAAGGGCGGTGCGCTTGCCCTTAAGTGACATGACGATGATCGGTGTTGAAGGTTTTGCAGATTGAGGCTTATTTGGCTTTGATCACACTCAAACATTCCAAATTTGAAAGCCAACTTGACCTAGCGCAAAGTTTGTTGCGGGAACCATGGTTAGAAACAGCGTCGAGAGGCTTTATTTTGTGCTGGCGACGCCATATAAGATGCGAAATCAGTTCAACCAATTAGGGGGATGACCGAAGACATGGCCGGCCATTCACAATTTTCAAATATTATGCACCGCAAGGGGCGTCAGGATAAACTGCGCTCTAAGATGTTCTCTAAATTCTCAAAGGAAATCACGGTTGCCGCGAAAAGTGGCTTGCCTGATCCGGATATGAACCCGCGCTTGCGCTTGGCGATTCAAAACGCCAAATCGCAATCTATGCCCAAGGACAATATTGAGCGCGCGATTAAAAAAGCTGTCGGTGGTGACGCTGAGTCTTATGATGAAATCCGCTACGAGGGCTATGGCCCGGGCGGTGTTGCGGTTATCGTTGAGGCTTTGACCGACAATAGAAACCGGACCGCATCTACTGTACGTTCCACATTCTCAAAAAATGGCGGCGCGTTGGGTGAAACGGGCTCGGTTGGCTTTATGTTCGATCGTGTTGGCGAAATCACTTATGACGCTGAAGCAGGCGACGCAGACACGTTGATGGATGCCGCGATTGAAGCGGGTGCTGAAGACTGTCAGTCTGACGAAAATGGTCACACGATCATTTGCGCGTTTGAAGATATGAATGAAGTTTCTACAGCGCTTGAAAAAGCACTTGGCGAGCCAAAATCTGTCAATCCGATTTGGAAACCGCAAAACAATGTGCCGGTGGATGCTGAAAAGGGTGCGACCCTGATGAAGCTCATCGAAACATTGGAAGATGATGATGACGTGCAAAATGTGTACGCCAACTTTGAAATGTCTGAAGAGGTGATGGCCCAACTCTCTGCTGAAGACTAAGCCTTACTGCATTAAGACAAAGGAACGATTTTGATGATGGGCAATTGGCTCAAGCAAATGAAAGGGATGTTGCGATTGTCGCGTGCTGAACGTGCGTTGACGCTTGCCATATTCCTTTTGTTTCAAGCCATGTTGCCCAGCTATGCTGGTGCGCTGTCCGAATGGTCTGGCGAAGACCGTTTGGTGCTCTGTACAGCGCATGGCTTGATCGCTGTTGATCCATCAGATCGTTCTGAAACTGTTCTTGAAGGCGAGACCTTGTGTCTCGTCGCTCAATCAGCCGCTGCGGATTTGGCCCAAGCGCCAATCGCACCGCAATTTGACCAGCCGGATTTGGACGCTTCTCCTTTGGTCCTGCCCCAGTTGTTTGTTGCGCGACGCGGTTTGCAGCTTTCGCCACATGCGCCAAGAGCCCCTCCTGTAAGCTCGTAGGCACTCCAAAATTAAACAGCATGACCCGAAGCGACAGCCCACGATGCTGCGCGAATTACGAAATTACAGGAATTCAAAATGTCTAAATCAATCTTGAAAGCTGCGTTGGGCGCGGCCACTTTTGCTGCCACATTGAGCGCTGGTGCTGCGTTTGCACATGCCTCCCTTGAGGTGAAAACAGCGCAAGCTGACAATTACTTCAAAGCGGTAATGCGGGTGCCACACGGCTGCGATGGCCAGGCAACAAATGACGTCATTATTGAATTGCCGCACGGCTTTTACGGCGCAAAGCCAATGGCCCATCACGGGTTTGAGATGAAAGTGGAAAAAGGCGCTTACGAGCAACCGATCACTTTGCATGGCAAAGAATCAACTGAAGGCGTGCGCAAAGTCATTTGGTCAGGGGGCGTGGTTGAAAACTGGGCCTATGACGAATTTGTGGTGTTTGGCCGCATCGGCAACGTTGCCGCTGGTGACACGCTTTATTTCAAAACCACACAATTGTGCGGCACTGAGGGCAAAGTTGAATGGAATGAAATCCCCGTTATGGGCCAAGATCGTCCAAAGCATCCGGCGCCTGCTTTGAACATTGTGGCAAATCCAAATGCGCACGCTGGCCACGCAATGCCAGCGCCAAAGTCCGATACAATGGCGACTATGGGCCAGATGTTGATGGCCGGTGATGTGAGCATTGAAAAGGCCTGGACCCGGGCAACGCCAAACGGCGCGCCAGCAGGCGGTGCATTTATGACCTTGACCAACAAGGGCCATATGGCGGATCGATTGGTCGGCGCCTCTTCTGATGTGGCCAAAGCGGTTGAAGTGCATGAAATGAGCATGGACAATGGCGTGATGAAAATGGCGCAACTTAAAGATGGTTTGGTGATTGAGCC
>NZ_CAKZPW010000389.1:0-2873 GCF_937139385.1 uncultured Maritalea sp.
ATTGTCCCAAAAGGTCTCAACCTTAATGCTTGGATCCAGTTTTTCGCGCAAAATCGCAACATCGTGGTCTTTGCGGCCAGCGTTGAAAACGATCATCAAAACACCATCGGTGCCCTCTTCGATCGGGCGGGTGACGATCAGATCGTCTTCGATGCCGCCTTGATCGTTCAGCAACAGGGTGTAGCGCATTTCACCTGGGTTTAGGCCAACCAAGTCGCCCGGCATCAAGCTTTCAAGGGCTTGTGCGGTGGTTTCTTGGTCTGGGCCAGTTACAATAACTTGCCCCATGTGTGAAACATCGAAAAGGCTTGCAGATGAGCGCGTTTGTTCGTGCTCGGCAATGACGCCTTTATATTGCACTGGCATTGAGAAGCCAGCAAAACCAACCATGCGACCGCCCCAAGCAATATGGGTGTCGTTTAGTGGAGTGGTTTGTAGATTTTCGTTTGAAGCCCCAGCCATAAATCCCTCGTAAAACTCGACAAAAGGTACCAGCGCGACTTACCAGTGTCGCATTGGCGCCCCCTCTGTCGGATTACCTGAGAGATTTCCCGGGGATATTTTCCCGGCTACGTCCTTCGGTGGGAACTGGGATGGACCCGTTCCGCTTTCCAGAGTTTTGTGTGCTTAGCGGTCCTTTTGCCTGAGAGTTTCCGGGGCGGTTGCTCCTTCGGCGCTGGAAGACCAGTCTCTCCCGCTAATGCAGCGCCAAATTAGCTAGGAATCTGGCGCAGGTCAATCAGTTTGAACTTATCCCTTTGGATCAAAACCAACCCAAATGATGATTTCTTCGCCGCCTACGTAAGGAATCGCTACGTTTTCGACGACTTTTATGAACTCTTCGCCCTGATTAGGTGGCGTAATTGTGATGGGGATATCGTATTTTTGAGAAAAAACAGATAGTCCATCGCGCTCAACAGCAAACCGGACGGGCACTTTGACCGTATCGTTGCCACCTTTTGGTCCGGCAAGCAACCGGCCAACCACGCCCATTTTGACGGTAATCAAACCGTTTGAAACCAAACAATTGCGGGACTGTTTGTCGAGCACTGCCTGATAACGCAAGCCTTTTGCTTCGCCGGCTTGGCCTTTGGCATAAAGCATAAATGCCTCTGCACCTGGTCGAACGCGAATCTCGGGACACTCGCTAGCAACGATTGGAAAAGCTGTTGGTGCTGAGTTGGCGATTTCAGTTTGTGTTGCCGATTTATTTTGAAGCTGGCTGCTGCCATTTCCACCGGTAAATGACCCAACGCACGCGCTCAGCGAAACGGATGCAACAGCCGCAACTGCAAACGCTTTGACCAACTTGATTGCCAACATGTAGCTACTCACTTTATTCTCATTCACGCGGGAAGTGCCACGTTCATTTCTTCAATTGCAGCCAACAGGTTCTCCGCGCCGGTTTGGGCGGTGGACCCTTTTGCTGTCTCAACAAACACCTTAGCAACTGCACCGTCTTTTACGATATAGGCCAGTCGTGCAAATCGTGTTCCCATGCCCCCTGCTCGGGCATCAATTTCTGAGTGCATAGCAACCGCCAATTCAGCGTTGCCATCTGCAATCATATCTATCGTGCCCATGGCCCCCGTTTGGTCAGCCCAAGCGGACATCACAAAATGATCGTTAACCGATAGGCAGGCTACACGGTTTACCCCCAGTTTTGCAAACTTTTCCGCATATGCGATGTAGCCTGGCAAATGGTTATTGTGACAAGTGGTCGAAAATGCGGCGGGCAAGCAAAAAAGCACACTCGTGCCTTTGCCAACATATTGCGCAAAATCTATATCCTCGGGGCCAAGTGGGGTGATCAGTTTGACACCAACAGAGGGTATCTTGTCGCCAATTGCTAAAGGCATGTGGTTATACTCGCGTTCTAAACTTGCTCGGGTCGCTCTAAGCGTTTCTACTCAAAAATGAGCGCGCCGTCGACCACCGAAAGGCCCTCAACACGAACCATCTTGGTAAATGGCCCTTCGGCGCTGTCATATGTCAAACGAATTTGCTGATCGACCAGAGTGGATAAATCAAAATCCGTCAAACTTGCAACCGTCATAAGGCCCAATTCTGGTGCAGAATGAGGCGCATCAAACAAAAGCGTATTTTTTGGTAAATCAACAATTAAGCTTTCGTTGGAAAGAGGGTCAGCAGCCCTTGCCATAACCAAACGATTGGATTGAGCGTCATAGCCAATGCGCGAAAACGGCGCATGAACTCGATCATCTTGAGCTGGCACATTGGCATAGGCGGCATTGATGCGGAATGCATGGCCGGCTGAGGCCTTTTGCAAATCGATATCAAGTCGGCCGGTCCAACGCACTGGAATGCAAATATCTGAACAAATTCCAAGATTGAGTGCAGCCACCAGTTTAGCGGTTTGAGAATTATCAATAAGGGCAAGTTTAAGGGGTACCGTTATGTCGCCCTCAAACACATAATCCATCACCCCATAGTCAAGCGAACGCTTGGGGAATGGCCAGTCAAATGAGCCTTTTAAAACATTGGAAGAACCAAGCCATGTTGCAACCAACGGGATGCCCGTTTCACCTGGTACACGCCAATAAGTTTTGAGCCCAGGCGCCATGCGCAGCTGCATTGCGGCTTCCACATGCCCATCTGCTGAGAGCCTGTTGGAAGAAATAAGCCGCAATTGCGCACCGGGGGCCACTTCTTGCCACTCTGTTTCACTGGCAAAGACGGTTTGTGTTGCATTCAGCAACAATATTACGGCCATGAGGGCGAAATAGCAGGTATACCGGGCGTTCATGGGCTCTTGATAAACTGTTTAGATTAAAAATAGAAGCATATCGTCATCAGCTTTTGGTGATCGAAAGTTTACCACTTGCGCGTAGCCTAAATATATAGAAACTAGA
>NZ_CAKZPW010000390.1:0-6305 GCF_937139385.1 uncultured Maritalea sp.
CCATACGTCTTGGGAGATGACGTTTGGTTTTAGGCTATGCGCGCACCACTTTCGGGTTCAAACACTGACGCTTTGGACAAGTCAAAGGCAAGTGATGCATTTTGACCTGCGACAACTTCAGCGTCAGCCCGCAAACGGGCAGTGACTTGTTTGCCACCCAAGCTTGTCACCACGAATGTATCGGACCCGGCGGGTTCGACCACATCAATGTGACAATCTGCAAGCTGACCATTTTGCGCAACGATGGAAAGTGGATCCGTGATATTTTCGGGTCGAAGTCCCAAAATCACTTCTTTTGCGCCACTTCCATTCATGCCCGCGATTTCGCGGTCAAAACTAAGGGTCAGGTATTCGCCACCCGTTCGAGCAATGGAAATCTTGGTCCCGTCACCTGAAGAGGTAGCTTGTGCGGGAATGAGGTTCATAGAAGGTGACCCCATAAAATCCGCAACAAACATATTTGCCGGATGATTGTAGATTTCATTCGGGGTGCCAACTTGTTGGATTACACCATCTTTCATGACCACGATCTTTGTAGCCAATGTCATAGCTTCGATTTGATCGTGCGTCACATAGACAATGGATGCGCCAAGTGTTTGGTGCAAACGTTTGATTTCTGTACGCATTTCGACACGCAGCTTGGCATCCAAGTTCGACAATGGTTCATCAAACAAGAACAGCTGCGGATCACGGACTAGTGCCCGGCCCATCGCAACCCGCTGGCGTTGACCACCTGAAAGTTGTGAGGGTTTGCGATCGAGCAAATGATCGATTTGCAAAAGCCCGGCAACCTCAGCAAGCTTTGCTTGTTGCTCTTCTTCTGGAATGCCGCGCACTTTCATCCCGAAGGTGATGTTTTTGCCAACCGTCATGGTTGGATAAAGTGCGTAGGACTGAAACACCATTGCGATGTCGCGGTCTTTTGGCGAAACGCCGATCATCGAGCGCCCACCGATGTTGATATCGCCCGCAGTCGACTCTTCAAGTCCAGCAATGCAGTTCAACAGTGTTGATTTACCGCAACCCGAGGGGCCGACCAAAACCAAGAATTCGCCTGGTTCGATGGAGACATTGATGTTTTTTAAGATTTTGACCGTGCCGTATGCTTTATCGAGATTCTCGATCGACAAAATCTGTTGTGTGGTTTCTGTCATCTGATTATCCCTTCACAGAACCGGCGGTTAAACCGCGGATAAAATATTTTCCGGCAACGACGTACACAAAGAGTGTTGGTAGGGCAGCAATGATGGCTGCGGCCATGTCGACGTTGTATTCTTTGACGCCAGTTGTTGAGTTCACGATGTTGTTCAGCGCTACGGTAATTGGTTGCGTGCCTGCTTGGCTAAATGACACACCGAAAAGGAAATCATTCCAAATTTGGGTGAACTGCCAAATGACCGTCACAACAATAATCGGTGGCGAGATCGGCAGGAAGATCGAGAAAAAGATCCTAAAGAACCCTGCCCCATCAACTTTTGCAGCCTTCACCAACTCTTGTGGCACAGTGACGTAATAGTTTCGGAAGAACAAAGTTGTGAACCCGATACCATAGACCACGTGAACAAACACAAGGCCGCCGATTGTGCCAGCAATCTTGAGCACACCGAGGGTCATCGCCATTGGCAAAATCACCACTTGGAAGGGAATGAAGCAGCCAAACAACATGAGCGCGAACAACACGTTGGAGCCCTTAAAGCGCCATTGAGCGAGCACATAACCGTTTACTGCACCCAACAAAGTGGACAAAAAGACAGCTGGAACAGACAAGAGCACAGAGTTCCAGAAAAAGGGGCGCAAGCCTTCACATTGAATGCCCGTACATGCGCTGGACCAAGCAGTGGCCCAGGACGAGAAATCTAGTTCTCGGGGAAGCGAAAGCAAAGAACCTGTGCGGATTTCATCAAGACTTTTCAATGAGGTTGTGACCATCACAAAAAGTGGCATCAGATAATAAAGTGCGAACACGATAAGCAAGGCGTATAGACCAAACCGCAAAGCGATACGTTGGGCAAGTCTAACGCGCGCGGCGCTTTTTTCTGACTGAGCGTTATTCATCGACATATCAGTCATGGCGTGGTCTCAGTTCTGAATAGAGATATGGAACGATGATCGCAGTAACAATGATCATCATGACTGTGGCTGAAGATGCAGCTTGGCCAATATCGCCGCGAGAGAACGCCATGGCATACATGAATGTTGCCGGCATATCGGTAGCATAGCCCGGCCCACCGCCTGTTAGAGCAATAACTAGATCGAAGCTCTTAATAGCGAGGTGAGACAAAACGATAAAAGCGGATAGGAAAATCGGAGCCATCGACGGAATGATGATGCTCATATAGATGCGTGGTGTGGAAACACCATCCACCATTGCGGCACGGATGACTTCGTTATCTACTGAGCGCAACCCTGCCAGGAAGAGTGCCATGACAAAACCAGACGACTGCCAAACCCCGGCGATCACGATCGTGTAAATCGCTAGTTTTGGATCAACGAGCCAATTGAAGGCGAAGTCAGTCCAACCCAAATCATGCATGACAGATTCAATGCCAAGGCCTGGGTTCAAAATCCACTTCCATGCGGTACCTGTAACAATGAAGCTGAGCGCCATTGGATACAGATAAATGGTGCGTAAGGGGCCTTCAGTGCGGATCTTTTGATCCAGCAAAATGGCCAGCGCCAAACCAATAACAGTGGCGAAAAGGATGAACAAAATGCCGAAAATGGCAAGATTTGTTAGCGCGACCTCAAAACGTGGCGAGTCAGCTAGCCGTTCATATTGGATGGTGCCTTTGAGGTCGTATTTTGGCAAAAGCTTTGAACGGGTGAAGGACACATAAGCGGTCCATCCGATAAACCCATAAACAAAGACGAAAATTGCTATGAAGCTTGGGGCTAGCACCATCTTGGGCACGTGTTTTTCAAGCCATTCGGTCATTAGATTGCTCCAAGAGACCATCCACGCGACACTTAGAAGTCGCGTGGATGAGCGGTTTGTTGTGAACTAGATTACAGTGAGTTTGCCACTGCTTGGGCCAATGCTGCAACTGCGTCTTCTGAACTCATATCTGAGTTGAAGTGTGCTGTAACAACATCAGTGATCGCACCAGCTTGTGCACCACGGATCGCCATGCCGTGCGCATAGCTTGGTAGCAAGAAACCTTGATCAATCGCTGTGTTCAAATCTGCATTTGACTGGCGACCACAGAATTCAAACTCATCCATAGAAACGTCCAAACGCGCTGGAACAGAACCTTTGTTCAAGTTGAAGACTTTTTGGAAGTTGCCGCCCATAACCAATTTAGCAAGCAATTTTTGGCCCGCTACAGCGTCATCGCCATCAACATTGAAGAACGCAAAGCTGTCTACGTTGTAAAGGTATGCACCGCCAGAAGGAGAAGTACATGTGAAGTCTTTGCCCGGCACTTTGCCCGCTGCAATGAATTCACCTTTTGCCCAGTCGCCCATGATTTGGAAAGCGGCTTCGCCATTGATGACCATTGCTGTTGCAAGGTTCCAATCGCGACCTGAGAAGTTGTCGTCAACATAGCCGCGCATTGTGCGCATCTGGTCAAAAACAGCTTTCATTTGGTCAGATTTTAGCGTGTCCATATCAAGCTCAACGAAAGCCTTACGGAAGAATTCTGGTCCACCAAGACCAACTGCAACAGCTTCAAACACAGTTGCATCTTGCCAGGCTTGACCACCGTGGGCCAATGGCGTGATGCCCATGCCTTTAAGCTTTTCAGCTGCTGCGTTGAACTCATCCCAAGTTGTTGGGGCGTCAATGCCTGCGTCAGCTAGGACCTTTGAGTTGCCCCAAATCCAGTCGATCCGGTGCACGTTTACAGGTGCAGCACAATATGCGCCATCGCATTTCATATGATCCGCGATTGCTGCTGGTAGGAGTTCATCCCATCCCTCAGCTTTAGCGACGTCATCGATATTGCCGATTGCGCCTTCTTCGTACCATTCTTGAATTGAAGGGCCTTTGAGCTGCACTGCAGTGGGTGCGTTGCCTGAAAGAACACGTGCACGCAATGCTGTCATTGCAGCATCGCCACCGCCACCAGCAACTGGCATGTCAGTCCAAACACCGCCATTTGCCGCGAATTCGTCCTTCAACACTTTAACAGAAGCGGCTTCGCCGCCTGAAGTCCACCAGTGAAGCACTTCGGCTTTTGGCTCAGCCATTGCAGCTGTTGCTGTCAAGCTAAGTGCCAAAGCACTGGTCAAAAGAACTGATTTTTTCATTACATTCCCCTCCCGAGAGAAATTGAATTGTACTCCGCCAACCCCTGTCAGCGAAGTTGAAATGAAAAGAGAATTATCCAGGACAAAGTGCAATAAGGATTCGTACACACCTTGGGCCAGATCAGCTAATATTCAACCCAAATGTTACGCCCTGTTACATTGGGGCTTGGCTTGTTACAGTTTGTTACTCAATATCTGCGCAAATCGCGTAACACCCGGGAGCATACATGGCTATTCGCCGCATTCTTGTAATTGATGACGATCCTGATGTGTGCGCTATGCTCAAGCAATACCTCACGCGGGAAGGCTATGCTGTGGAGAGCGCGCACACCACCCAAGCTGCAATGAGTATCGTTGCACAACGTCGCGTCGATTTGGTTTTCCTTGACGTCATGCTAGGTGAGGAATCTGGATTTGATGTATGCAAAAAGCTGCGCGCGGACAATGCTGTGCCGATCATATTTTTGTCTGCCCTTTCAGCCGATCACCATCGCCTCACGGGATACCAAATGGGTGGGGACGACTATATCGCGAAACCGTTCAATCCCGGGCTTTTGCTCGCACGTGTGCGGGCTGTTTTTAGGCGCACCCACCGCGCCTCGTCGCTCGCTTACCGGCGAGACGCTAGAACCTATCGGTTTGAAAAGTGGACGTTTCACGGTGACCGTGAGGAGTTGATTGGATCGGATGGGGTGGAAACTATTCTCTCAAAGCGCGAAACAGCCCTGCTGAAGGTGTTGCTTGCCAACCCACAAATTCCTTTGACCAGAGAAGAGATTGCCAGCGCATTAAATGGGGAAGAAACTGAAAACAAAGAGCTGGACGCTCAACAAAGCAGGGCAATTGATGTGTTGGTGGGGCGACTGCGCCAAAAGATTGAGGTGAGTGCAAAAGCGCCCAAGTTGATCAAAACAATGCGGGGCACGGGGTATCAACTCTGCTGTGCAGTAAACGCTGATGATTGAAGAGCGGTGCACGCAAACGAATTGGTCGAGTTGGCTGTTTTCGGCAACAACAATATCGATCACCATGTTGGGTTTTGCGTTTGTCTGCGGGCTAACATCAGCACTTATGTGGGAGCGGTCCAATAGCTCTTGGCAAACACATTTGGATCGCGCGTTCAATGCGGGTGTCGCATTGTTCGGCACGGTGTCCGAACTGCGCTCACAACCTAGCAGACCAGTTGATTCAGACATTTTCGTTTATCAAATTTCCCAGCCCAAACGAATAACCAGTGAAAATGTCACCCAGTTGTATTTTGGTGTGCCATCTAATGCGGTTTATGAAACCAGCTTGACGCTGCACCCCCCCAGTGCGGCAATCACGTCGGCTGGTGATCGCATTGCAGTTCGCGTCTACTCGCCGCAATTCCGCTATTCTGTGGCGTCCATCCAAACCACAAACAACG
Source organism: uncultured Maritalea sp. (assembly GCF_937139385.1). Lineage (NCBI taxonomy): Bacteria > Pseudomonadati > Pseudomonadota > Alphaproteobacteria > Hyphomicrobiales > Devosiaceae > Maritalea > uncultured Maritalea sp. The sequence continues at coordinate 5,660 of NZ_CAKZPW010000390.1, forward strand.
GCCTCGCCTTTCAGTTTGGCGAGCTGTCACGCGGCATTGCAAAGCTTTGCTCAGACGCAACAATGTTTGTCGAGCTGGATCAGGACAGCTGGCTGAGGGTAAACGCGCCCGTAATTTGGTCTTGCAGCGCACGGCCCTCAGATTTGCGGCTTCCCGCCTTGTTGTTGGCCGGACTGACACTAGGAATTCTATTCAGTGTTGCGAATGGCTTTTCGCAGATGTTGGAACGCTTGGCAGCGGACGTAAGAAAGGCCGCCACAAGCGGCTCCATCGAAGAAATCCCAGAGCGAGGCGCAAACGAGGTCAAAAGCCTTGCCAACCAAACCACAAATGCCACCGAGGAAATCAGCAGTTTGATTAGTAGTATCCAAACGGAAATTGTTGGCGCCGTAGATGGCGCTGAACGCATTGACAATGTAATCAAGCAATTCGATGACATTTCATCTGGCATTTCTGCTGCCGTTGAAGAACAAGGGGCCGCCACGCAGGAAATTAGCCGAACAGTTGGGCAAACAGCAGAAGTTTGTGCCAGTGTGGCAACACAGGTTGAAACCGTATCACTTGCCTTACAAGAAACCAATCAGGTTATGGGCGAAGTGGTTGCTGGCACTAATAGAATTGACGATCAAAGCTCAAAAGTTAGCCA
>NZ_CAKZPW010000391.1:0-8168 GCF_937139385.1 uncultured Maritalea sp.
AACGCCAACCTCATCGTCAGCTGATGCGCAAAAAGCACTTGAGATCATCCTAAATCGCCAAAACGGCGCAGCGGAAGTACAACAAAAGACCGCAAAACAAGATCCCAAATCTCAGTTCCCTGCCAATATCAAAGCTGCATTGGCAACCGCCTCGTTACACACTGACTTCAGTGATTTCGGATCGATTCTAAGAAACGTCAAATCTGGCAACACGAAATCCGCACCAAGCTCCACGCTTGTCAATATTGCCACGCGTGCAGGCCAGTTCTTCGAACCAGAAAGCGAAGACGAATTCAGCTTTGAATCTGATCCGAACAAACTGGAACAAGGCCGCTTTGCAATTATGTTTGAACCAGATGTTGGCGATCTAGCACCCACTTCTGTGTTGGGCAATTTGACACAGCTTGGCTTTGCCCCAATGGCACAGCCGCGCGCCGCACCAACAATTGGCTTCAAAACCGCCAGCACATTGTAGTTTTCGCCAATAAATATGCAAAAAACAGCGACCTTTCGTCACCCACTGGTTGCACCTTTGCACCTGTAGGTTTAAATCTCGTTGGATCACAAAGGGCGCACTGATTGTCCTAATTGCGATAAAGTGAGGCATGAGTGACAAAACGCCCTGAAACACCCATCTTGGATGGCATTGAAAAGATCGACGATCTACGCACATTGCCGCGCGACCAAATTCGCCTGCTGGCAGATGAGGTGCGCGCGGAAATGATCGATGCTGTATCGGTTACGGGCGGTCATCTGGGCGCAGGTCTGGGTGTGGTTGAACTGTCAGTCGCTTTGCATCATGTTTTCAATACCCCGGATGATAAAATCATCTGGGATGTTGGCCACCAAGCCTATCCGCACAAGATTCTTACCGGCCGCCGTGAACAAATGCGCACCTTGCGCAAAGAAGGTGGCATCTCTGGTTTTACAAAACGCGGAGAAAGCGAATTCGACCCATTTGGTGCGGGCCACTCTTCAACTTCAATTTCTGCCGGCCTAGGCATGGCTGTTGCCGCTGACCTTAAAAGGGAAAAGCGCAACATTATCGCCGTTATCGGTGATGGGGCCATGTCAGCGGGCATGGCTTATGAAGCCATGAACAATGCCGGGGCAATGGATGCGCGATTGATCGTTGTTCTTAATGACAACGACATGTCGATCGCCCCACCAACAGGGGCCATGAGCGCCTATTTGGCCAGGCTCGTTTCGGGCAAAGCCTATCGCTCAATCCGCGAGATCGCAAAAGGTCTCACCGAACATTTACCAAAGTTCGTTTCAGAAAAAGCCCGCAAGACAGAAGAATATGCGCGCGGCTTTTGGACCGGTGGCACCATGTTTGAAGAATTGGGCTTTTATTACATTGGCCCAATCGATGGACACAATTTGGATCACCTTTTGCCCATTCTCGATAACGTTCGAGACGCAGAAAACGGCCCAATTCTGATCCATGTGGTCACCCAAAAGGGCAAAGGCTACGAGCACGCCGAAAATGCTGCGGACAAATATCACGGCGTATCCAAGTTCAACGTGATCACCGGCGCACAATCTAAACCCGTCTCAAACGCCCCCTCCTATACCAGCGTGTTCGCTGAGGGCCTGATCCAAGAAGCTGAGCTTGATGAACGCATTGTGGCGGTAAATGCCGCCATGCCTTCTGGCACCGGGTTGGATAAATTTGCCAAGCAATTTGGCGATAGATGTTTTGATGTTGGGATCGCCGAACAACATGCGGTGACATTTGCCGCCGGCATGGCCACCGAGGGTCTAAGCCCGTTCTGCGCTATCTACTCCACGTTTTTGCAACGCGGATACGATCAAGTGGTGCACGACGTGGCCATCCAAAACCTGCCCGTTCGCTTTGCCATTGATCGCGCAGGTTTTGTGGGTGCCGATGGTCCGACCCATGCGGGCGCATTTGATACAGCATTTCTTGGTGCGATTCCGAATATGGTGCTGATGGCACCAGGTGATGAAGCCGAGCTTAAACACATGGTGCGAACCGCTGCTCAGTTCGATGAACACCCAATAGCTTTCCGTTTTCCACGCGGTGAAGGCGTTGGCGTTGAAATTCCAAGACGCGGTGAATTCTTGGAAATCGGCAAAGGGCGCATCTTGCGAGAAGGCAACTCGGTTGCCCTGCTTTCGTTTGGCGGACGCCTGAGCGAAACCATCGCCGCTGCAGAAATGCTCGCCACGTTTGGCATTTCAGCAACCGTAGCAGACGCGCGATTCGCCAAACCACTTGATGTTGACATGGTTGAACGGCTTGCCCGCGAACATGAAGTCTTGATCACCATCGAAGAAGGGTCAATTGGCGGTTTTGGAAGCTTTGTTTTGAACCACTTGGCGCTAAACGGTTTGCTTGATGGGGGCCTAAAATGCCGCCCAATGTTTATTCCAGACAAGCATTTTGACCATGCAGCCCAAGATAAAATGTATGCACACGCTGGCCTGGACCGGAATGCGATTGCAGCCACTGCCATGCGGGCGATTGGCAACGAAAAAGCCGCCAATCAGGTCATGTCTGGACTGATTGACGGCCGATAATTTTCTTAAGCGAATGATGAAGCGCTATGAGTAGGCTTCATCGTCAACTGGCGCAGAAGGGATCATCCCCAGCGCGTGCTTATAAAGGTCCAAAACAGCTTCATGTTCAGAGCGCTCATGGGCTTCTTGCTTGCGCAGCTTGATCACTTCTCGCAACACCTTAACGTCATAGCCATTGCCTTTGGCCTCGCCATAAACGTCACGAATATCCTCAGCGATCGATTTTTTTTCTTCTTCCAAACGCTCAATGCGTTCAACAAGAGCGCGCAACTGCTCGCGGGCGATAGTGGACTGTCCCATATCAATTTTCTTTCAAACGGTTCGCAAAACTGGTCTATATCTTTCGCCCATTGCACCTATTCAATGCAAGGTCAAAAGCCACTCATCCACCACCTGTTTTAAAAAAACTTCGCGCGTGAAGCCAAATCAGACACGATATCTCTTTTTACCGGTCACAGATCGGTCCCAAATCATTTATAACATGCAAAAATCGTAAAAAAATGTACGTAACTGGGAGCGTCGACACCTTGTCTTTTACCGACTTTAGTATAACAAAGGCCGCAATGAGAGTTGCACCGCTCATCCTCCTGCTGTCGTCTTTTTACTCAACGCCGGCATCTGCTGATCTGCGGATTTGCAATCAAAGTCAAAATTCGGTGGCCATCGCCATAGGCTTTCGCAGCGAAAAAGGCTGGCAGTCAGAAGGCTGGTGGGTGGCTGAACCGGAAAATTGCGCGGTCGTGTTCGATGGGCCTCTAAACGAACAACGTTCGCAATATTTCTATATTCACGCCGTAGATGATATCGGCGGAAATCGGTGGGATGGGCGCATTTTTATGTGCACCCGAGATAAGTCCTTCACAATCTTTGGTGAAAAGGACTGTCTAGCCCGCGGCTACGAAAGAACCGGCTTCATGGAAGTCGATACCAAGAAAAACAGAGATTGGACTGTTCAACTAACGGACGCCGATCTGCAATAGTTGGAGCACCAATGAGACGTCTACGCAAAGTCAAAATTCTCGCGACCCTAGGCCCAGCCTCAAACACTGAAGCCACAATCGAAGAGCTAGCCCGTGCTGGCGCAGACGTTTTCCGCATAAACATGAGCCACGCCAGCCACGAATTGTTGGCTGAAACCATGGCGAAAGTGCGTCGTGTTGAGAAAGCTGTTAAACGACCCATCGGCGTTTTGGTTGATTTGCAGGGCCCCAAGTTGCGTGTCGGCAAATTCAACACAGGCTCTGTTCAATTGGCCACCGGCGATGTGATCACCCTGGACACCGACACTTCTGAAGGCAATAAAACCCGCGTACACCTGCCTCATCCAGAAATTTTTGAAGCCATCGAAAAAGGCCACAAGCTGTTGCTTGACGACGGCAAAATCGAATTGCGCTGCATCAAAAAAACGGCTGACAAAATTGAATGCGAAGTCGTGCATGGCGGCAAATTGTCTGACCGCAAAGGCGTTAGCCTGCCTGACACATTGCTCGGGGTTGGCGCCTTAACGGAAAAAGATCGCGCTGATCTGCTCGCCGCATTGGAAGTGAAAGCGGACTGGATCGCCCTATCATTCGTTCAGCGTCCCGAAGACATTATCGACGTACGCAAAACCGTACAGGGCCGCGCAGGTATTTTGGCGAAGATTGAAAAGCCCCAAGCCATCGAGCGCTTGGAAGAAATCATCAAGCTCTCTGATGCGATTATGATTGCGCGCGGCGACTTGGGCGTGGAAATGCCTTTGGAAACCGTGCCAGGTTTGCAAAAGCGCATGATCCGCATGGCCCGCCAACAAGGCAAACCAGTTGTTGTTGCAACACAGATGCTTGAATCTATGATTGAAGCGCCAGTGCCAACACGTGCTGAAGTGTCTGACGTAGCCACCGCTGTTTACGAAGGCGCGGATGCCGTTATGCTTTCAGCCGAATCTGCTGCAGGTGACTTCCCCGTACAAGCCGTCGCCACCATGAACCGTATTGCGGTCGCTGTGGAACAAGATGGTCTTTATCAGTCCATCATTCGCCGCCAAAACATCGAACCAGAAGCAACCGCCGCCGATGCCATATCTGCATCTGCCCGCCAAGTGGCTGAAACGCTCGATCTGGCCGCAATTGTCACCTACACCTCATCCGGCTCCACAGGTATTCGCGCCGCGCGTGAGCGCCCCGAAAAGCCGATTGTGGCGCTATCGCCCAAATTGGCAACCGTTCGACGCCTATCCCTCGTTTGGGGTCTACATTGCGTGCGTACCGACGACGCGGTGAACCTTGATGATGTGGTGGATCGCGCTTGTTCAATTGCTTATCGTGAAGGCTTTGCACGTCCGGGCGACCGGGTTGCCATTACCGCTGGTGTGCCTTTGGGCACGCCGGGCGCCACCAACATGCTGCGCATCGCATTTGTTGGACAAGATGGTGTTGGATCATCGTAGGAACAACTATACTGAGCGACTACCGAAGATTTCAAATACCCGCCTTTTTGGCGGGTATTTTTTTATTATGAGCTTGACCTGGAGCGCACTCCAGCACCTACAAGTAATCAAGCAAACCTAATGAGAAGCAAAATGTATATCGGCGAACTGGCAAAAACCTGCAATGTAAGCATCGATACACTCCGCTATTATGAGAAAATCGGATTGATCAAAAATGTTCCTCGTGACGCCGGTGGACGCCGGGTCTATGGCCCAAGTTTTGTGGCTTGGCTCAACTTTATCAAAGTGCTCAAAGCCACAGGCATGCCACTGAAAGACATGCTTGCCTATGCGGCTCACCGCCAAACAGGGCCCTCATCCAATCAGGACAGATGTGATCTTCTACAAGTGCATGAACTTCGCATCAAACAAACAATTATAGAACAAGAAGGCTGCTTGGCTTTAGTTCAAGACAAAATTGCTGCCTATCAATCTGCAATTGCCAAAAGCACAGATATTCCCATTTCCGTTTGCATGACTGATCATTTCAACAAACGAGAAAACAAATGACAAAAAGTGCCCTTCAAGCAGGTCGCAACCTCACCAACTCATTCAACCCAACACTGGAAAAAACACTGGCGGACCGATACGATGAGGACGTACCCGAGTTTGCAGAAACCTTAATTGAATTCGCTTATGGCCGCATTTACGCGCGCGAGGGTTTGGATTTGAAAACACGCCAGCTCATTACCATTGGAGCACTTACCGCTCTGGGTGGTCAAACAGCGCCTCAACTCGAAATCAATATTGAACATGCACATGCCGCGGGTGCAACAAAAACTGAGATTTTTGAGACCATTATGCAGATGTCGCTTTATGGCGGTATGCCTGCAGCAATCAATGGACTGAATGTCGCCAAACAATTCTTTGCTCAACTCGAGCCCAATCAACACCCATAAATACATAACGCGCCAATCGGTGGAAGAACTGATAAGGGTCCAACTCTCCCACGTGATTGGCGCGTTCAATCTTGAAACGGGCGCTGTCTAAAGCGCGCTTTCGCCACTCTCCCCCGTGCGTACACGAATAGCCGCCTCAAGATCTAAGACAAATATTTTGCCATCCCCAATTTTGCCTTCCGAAGCTGTTTCGCGAATTGCATCCACAGCTTTGTCCAATTTGTCGTCGGGAACAGCGATTTCTAGCTTCAATTTCGGCACATATGAGATTTCGTATTCGGCTCCCCGATAGATTTCGGTGTGCCCACGTTGCCGCCCATAACCGCGAACTTCCGTCACGGTCATGCCCGAAATATCCAACGCGCCTATCGCATCACGCACCTCATCCAACTTGTGCGGTTTAATGATCGCGATAATGAATTTCATACGTCCTCCAATCAAATAAATGGCTAGTTTCGGTAGCCAGTTTCACCGTGCACAGCCAAATCAAGCCCAGTGGTTTCCGCTTCTTTATCGACACGTAGGCCGACAAGCTTCTTTGTGATCCACACAATAACCACAGTTACCACCAATGACCAAATCGCAGTTACAACAACCCCAATGGCTTGTACGCCAAATTGGCTCATGGCGTTCATTCCATCTGCGTAGCCCGCTGCGCCCGATCCAAAGGCGAGCAAGAAAGCCAGCAACAATGTGCCCGTAGCTCCACCAATGCCGTGCACAGCAAGCACATCAAGCGAGTCGTCAATGTTCATTTTGTGCTTCACAAAATCAACCGCATAAAAACAAATAACACCGCCGGCTAACCCCAACAAAATGGCTCCCATTGGACCAACAGAGCCAGACGCTGGGGTAATTGTTGCCAACCCAGCAATGGTGCCTGTCACGATGCCCACAATGCTCGGACGTCCAAATTTGACCCATTCAATCACCATCCACACAAGCGAGGCAGTTGCCGCACTCAGATGCGTCACCAATATTGCCATGGTTGCATCGCCATTTGCCGCAACCGCACTGCCACCGTTAAAGCCAAACCAGCCGACCCACAAAAGCGAAGCACCAACCATGACCATCCAAGGGGCATGCGGCGGACGCACACCACTGGGGAACCCATTTCGCGCGCCAAGCATCAATGCAATCACCGCTGCGGACACACCAGCGGTCACATGCACCACGATGCCGCCAGCAAAATCAATAACGCCAAGCTGGGCAAGCCAGCCGCCGCCCCATACCCAATGGGTAACAGGCACATAGACCAGCATCAGCCAAGCGCCTGCGATAATAAGAACAGCTGAAAACTTAATCCGCTCCACAAAAGCGCCAACCATCAATGCTGGTGTGATCACTGCGAACGTCATCTGAAAGATCACCCAAAGGCTCTCAGGAATGGTACCGCTTAAACTGTCACGCTCCATACCCACCAAGCCAATACGGCTTAGCCCACCGATGAGCGCATTGCCTTCGGTAAAGGCAAGAGAATAGCCAAACATGAACCAAAGAATCGATGCCAAACAAGCAATCGCCACACAATGCATCAACACAGACAATATGTTTTTTGCCTGCACAAGACCTGCATAGAACAAGGCCAAGCCTGGCATTGTCATCAATAAAACGAGCGCTGTGGCAGTTAATATCCAGCTCGTGTCTGCACCATTCATTTTCAACTTCTCCCGAAACACAAAATGCCTATTTTTTAGGCAGAGCCACATTGTTGCCTATTTTTTGGAAAAAGTCAAAGCTGCTCAATTTTTGGGCATAGCCAGCGCCGAACAAAAAAAGGGAGCCAGCCGGCTCCCTTTTCAATTCATATTACGTCCAATTATTAGGCAACAAACTCCACGAAGTCAGTGGCGCTCAAACCAACCACGTCGGACAATTCAGATGTATTGTCCAAAGTCGCAATGTGACGACGGCTGGCACTCGTGCTCCAGTCGTTATCGTACCAAAGCTCAGCTTTGTTGGTGGAGGTGTTAAACACCATCACATAAGCTTCAATCGCAGCTCCGGTATCACCGGTGATTTGACCCGATGACAAGCCGGTTTGCAGCTCGATCATTTTATGATTGTCCGCCGTACCCATAGACGTAATGCTAGAACGATTATCAACATAATCGTCTGTTGAGAGGGTCTGGCCGGCCGTTGTCGCAGTCGTATTGCCGAAGTCAAACAGATTGAAACCAATCTTGTCGGTGCCACTTACAAAGTCTTTGATTTTGTCTGTGGAGTTGGTGCCAACAAAGCGGAACTGATCAGAA
>NZ_CAKZPW010000392.1:0-7645 GCF_937139385.1 uncultured Maritalea sp.
CCAATGTTACAGCATATACATCGCCATTATTCCACGAAATTGTTGGCGTTTGCGTTGGACCGCTTACAACAACCTCCGGCAATTCTGGCCACTGGTTTGGCACCATGTTTTCACCATCCGTGGCAACACGGCAATTGCCCTGCAATATCCACGAAATGGCACAATATGGCGAGGTTGAAAAACTGTTGAACCTGTCATTGAAAGGCAGGTTTGCGCCTCGCGTATCGCGCACAACCCCTGTGGGCATACAAGAGGCCAATCGCTCTTGCGGCCAAAGCAACTTCGCTGTCGCTTTTGCCCTACATATTTTTGCCATGCCAGCATTGGGTTCTAGAGTGTCGTGCATGTCGCAACTGTTCTATATTGGTGGCGCGAAATTGATGAAAGTGCTGTCAAAACAATGGAACAGCCCTATGACCGAAACAAATACTCTTTCAACAGATTTTGCAACGCAACAAAACCAAGATCAAGCGCACTGGGATAGTTTCTCAGACAAATTGGCGGACAAGGGATATCTTGTCACCAGTTCCGCCGCCTTGATCAATTGGGCGCGAACGGGCTCTCTTCACCTCCTCAGCTTTGGGTTGGCGTGTTGCGCCGTCGAAATGATGCAGTTCCTTACGCCCCGCTATGACTTTGAACGGCTGGGCATGGCATTTCCGGGCACACCGCGCCAGGCGGACTTGATGATTGTGGCGGGCACCGTTACCAACAAAATGGCACCTGCTTTACGAAAAATATACGACCAAATGCCGGAACCGCGCTATGTGATTTCAATGGGGTCATGTGCCAATGGCGGTGGTTATTACCATTATTCATACTCCGTCGTGCGGGGGTGCGATCGGATTATACCTGTCGACATTTACGTTCCCGGCTGCCCACCAACTGCCGAAGCGCTGATGTATGCTGTGTTGTTGTTACAAAAAAAGATACGCCGCACCGGCACAATCGAGCGCTAGAGTGCACTAGCTCTATGGTTCAAAACGCCTTATAGAACAGCACCAACGTGGCGTTGTGTTGAGGCGAATATGGCAAAAATCGAAAATCAAAACCCAGCAGCCATTGTGCCAAGCGCTGGCTTGTCCAATCGGTTCATGATTTGGGTATTGATCTATTTTGCCGCTCTAAAGCTGTTAGCCAGTTTTTCTATGCAGCCGCTAGGTGACGAGGCTTACTATTGGCTTTGGGGCCAAAATATCTCGCTCTCCTATTTCGATCATCCAGGGCTTGCGGGCTGGGTGCTTGGTGCGACTGATGCCATTTTTGGCACATCACTCTTTGGGTTGCGCATTGCCTCGGTTCTAACGAGCATTGGCTCAGTTTGGTTCTTGTGGCTATACGCTAAGCGCATCCTGCCAGAACAGCGCAAAACCGTGTTTTTGTTCATCACCCTCATGGTTGCAGCTTCGCCAACGCTTTTTGTTTGGTCAACGCTTGTCTATCACGATCATTTGCTGATTTTTGTTGCACTCGCCGCCATGTATTTTTTTACCTGCTATTTGGGTGACGAAGCCAAGGATCGTACAGGACAATTGCATCATCTTTATTTGGGTGCATTGTTCTTGGGATTGGCGGGGCTGACCAAATATAGCGCCGTTTTCATGGGGCTAGCGGTTGCAATTCTAGTGTTGGCGCACCCTAAGTTGCGCCATTTGCTGTTGCAGCCACATATTTATATTGCGGGTGCGCTGAGCGCCACAATGCAAGCGCCAACTTTAATCTGGAACATAAATCGCGACTTTGCTTCTTTCGGATTTCACCTAAATGACAGGCATGATTCCCACTGGCTTTCGCAGTTCAATCCGGACAGCTTTTTCAACTTTGTTTTGGTGACATTGTTGCTTTTCGGCCCGTTTTTAGTGCCGCCTTTTGTTCGACTGTTCAGAAGCACAACCGATGACAATTTTATTGGCATGGGCATTTGGATTGCGCGCCTTGTCACAGTCATGTCGACTAGCACTTTCATGTTCATCTCTTTGTTTTCGTTCACCCTTTGGTATTGGAGCGACCTTTCCTACATTTTGATGCTTGTGATGCTGCCCGCGCTTGCGATGCGCAAGTGGTTGGCAATTTCGCACATTTGGTTTGGTGTTATTGTCGCGACCTTGGTGTGCTTTAACTACACTGTTGTGCCAATCGCCAATTTGATGGGGCAGCGCGATATTGAAGCGGGAACGGTTTATGGTTGGTCGGGCATTGCCGAGTTTGTTGCTGAAGCAGAGCAAGAATATCAGCCAACCTTTTTGGCCGCCACGCGTTTTCAATCTGCTTCGCAGCTTTCTTTTGCCATGCAACGAACAGATATTACTGCGATTGAGGTGCGGCCCTCTCAATTTGATATTTGGGAAAATCGCAACGAAATCGCAGGCGGCACAGCGCTGATTTTGCAGGATGAATTTGGCCATTTAGAAGAAATGGAAAGCCGATTTGCTTCACTTGAAAAGGTGGGCGAATATGAAGTTCAACAGTTTGGTTTTCCGCTTTTGAAATACGAATTATATCTGGGCACGAACTACAAACCGCGGGCCACAACGCTTGTGAAAGAATAATGGAAAAGAGCGCAAAACCAACAGCGTGGATCATTGGCGCGAGCTCTGGTTTGGGCGCATCACTTGCTGTTCGTTTGGCCAACGAAGGCTATCGGGTTGCCATTTCGGCAAGACGTGCTGAGCGGTTAGATGAGTTAGCTGAGCAGCATACTGATCTGACCACCTTTCCACTTGATGTGGCCGATCCCAACGCCGCCCAAAAATGCGCCGCCGATGTGCTTGCGACATTTGGACGATTGGATTTGGTGGTGTTTTGCGCCGTCCGCTCCAGCACAGACCAATCAGCCCATCTCAATATGGCAAATGGCATGGCTGTTGGCCTGTTAGGTGCAACAGCTGCGTTGGAACCGGTGCTTGGGCATATGAAGGCGCGCAAGGCGGGGCATATCGCCTTGGTCGGATCGCCAGTTGGATTTCGTGCCTTGCCCGGTACTCGTTCGTATGGCGTGGTGAAATCGGCATTGCACTATTATGCGGAGTTGATGAAAATCGAGTTGGCGGCCCACAACATAGATGTGCAGCTGATTTTGCCCGGTTTCGTTGAAACAGAGCTGACACAAGGCAATACGTTTCCCATGCCAGTTTTGATGTCTGTTGATGAAGCCACTACGCGTATTTGGCGCGGCCTTGGCAAACCACGGCGGTTTTTGATTGCCTTTCCCAAACGTCTAATTTGGCCCATGAAACTGTTGGGTTTACTCCCTGTCTGGATTTATCAAGGTCTTTGGTCAAAACTGGCGCACCGAATAAACGACGAAAAGAAACGCGATTAGTCGTCGTCTGTCGTGCGCGTGTCGGGGCTATGACGTGGTGCAACCCGGCCCATCGACCTAGTCAGTCTGGGCGACAAATAGGAGCCAAGATGAGCATTATTGATAGACGCCTTGAGAGAGGTTGGACGCAGGAACAACTGGCTGAATTTACGGGCCTGAGCGCACGTACTGTCCAGAGAATTGAGGCTGGGAAACCGGCAAACCTTGAGTCCCTTAAATGCCTTGCGGCCGTTTTTGAAACCAATGTCGCTGAATTGATTGAGGAACAAAAGATGGCAATGAACACCGACACCAATCCTACACCCGACTCTAAGACCTACTACGAATCTGAAGCAATAGATTATGTGAAGAGATTGAAGGAATTGTACAAACACGCAGTTGTCTTCATTGTGGTTTCACCCCTGCTTGTGTTGCTCAACTACTTTATCAGTCCAGGCATATGGTGGGTGATATTCGCCATTGCGCCGTGGGCTTTCGCGGTGTGTATGCACTTCCTAGCGGTCTTTGGATTTTTGAAGTTTTTGGGACCAGATTGGGAACAACGCCAGTTTCAAAAACGCATGCGTTCGCATGAGGTGGAAGAGTCAAAATCTAAGATGTTCAAAAAGTAGGGACGTCCCGGCACAAAGCCGGGACAAACTGGCACAAAGCGGGACGTTTCAGCCCACTTATCCCCGCCCCATTTAGTCGTTTCGACGATACTGGTAAACGCCAACATCGATCATATTTTCAGCAAACCCAGCTTCGCAATAACTCAAATAATAGATCCATTTTCGCTTGAACACTTCGTCAAAACCTAGCTTTTCAATTTGTGGCCAGGCCTCGATGAAATTCTCCCGCCAAATGCGCAATGTCTTTGCGTAGGATTGGCCAAACAGCACTTGTTTTTCGAGTGTCAAACCAACAGCTTCGCCTTGTTCTTTCATGGCTTTTTCGGTCAGCAACATGCCGCCGGGGAAGATATAGCGCTGAATGAAATCGACGTTCTTCCGGTAAACTTCAAAATCAGTTTCGTTGATCGTGATCGCTTGGATCGCGGCGGTGCCGCCCGGTTTGAGGCGGTCATGCACTGTCTTGAAGTAGATAGGCCAATGGTCCTCGCCGACTGCTTCGATCATTTCAATTGAGCAAACATGATCGAATTGATGTTCCGTGTCCCGATAGTCCTCGATCACCAATTCGGTTAATCCGTCTAAGCCTTTGCTTTGCATACGATCTTTTGCAAACTTAAGCTGCTCGACAGATAGGGTAATCCCTTTCAGTTCGCCACTATAGTCTTTCGCCACTGTTTCAGCGAACGCGCCCCAACCGCACCCAATCTCTAGCACTGACGAGCCTTTTTCAATCCCAGCCATATCGGCGACAAGATGGTTCTTTGCCCATTGGGCGTCAGTAAGTGTTTGATTATCATCCGTATAATAGGCAGACGAATAGACCATCGTCGGGTCAAGCCAGAGCGAGTAAAAGTCATTTCCCAAATCGTAGTGTTCGGAAATGTTCTTCTTCGCGCCCTCTTTCGTGTTCCGCCGTGACATGTGATAGGCCATATCGTGGGCCGCACGCTGGAAAAAATTCGGCTTTTTGCCGACCAATTGGTCCCTATTGATGAGGAAAAAGGTGAAAAGTTTCACCAGATCGTCAACCTCGATATCCTCGTTCATATAGGCGGAAGCAAAACCCACGGTGCCGCGCCGCGCCGCTTCACGCAGGACATTGAAGTTGTTGAGTTTGAGCGTGGCCCTTGGGCCGGCGTTCGTTTTGTCCCCCAGATTAATTGATTTTCCTGAGGGTAGAATTACTTTTAAGCAGCCGTGTTTGATGCTGCCAACGGAACGTTTACCCAACCAACCAACAAGACTTGAAGCAAGTTTTGACCACAATGAGCCTGAAGCGCTCGTCTGATCCAGTGCAAAGTCACTCATACCAATAATCCGGCGTAACTTGCTGATTCAAGGCATTCAAATATCACGCATAAATGCGCAAAAGCCTCATGATCTGCAACGCCAAGGCCTCCCTAAATTACTAACTGAAGTTTAACGGGACTGCATTTTTCTTGCAAGCCCATTTCACAAGCCATTGATTTAGCGGTAACTTTGAGGTTCGGCGGGATTAAGGCTAACCCATAGGTGCTGCATCCATAATCCTGAGCTGAACCTCTTCGCGCCCTTGCCAATGGTTTATTGATAACGTTCCAACCACATGAATCGGATCAGAATTTCTTGCTTCAAGTAAGAATTGACCAAGGGCCGTATCAGCTGCGCGAAAAGCAATGCCATTTATACGGGCGCGGTCTTGAGAGATAAGGCTGACTTTGACATGTCCACCAACGCCCACAATGTCAGAAAACGTTACCCGATGAGCCGGCAATGCGAACACGGGGCCAGGGTTACCCGAACCAAAAGGCCCTGCTTTTTCAATCGCGTGTAAAAAATCGATCGTGGCTCCGCGCGCGGTAAGGGCTGCATCGACTTTTAGTCCGCTGTCTTTTTGCGCCGACTGAACGTCATCTTCAAGCTTTTCGCTCATATAGCTTCGAAAGCCACCAATTTGCCCCTTACTGACCGAAATGCCCGCTGCCATGGCATGCCCACCACCTTTTGGTATCAAACCCTTTGAAACGGCTTCTAGCACTGCAGCACCAAGATCAACACCGGGGATCGATCGGCCAGACCCGGTTCCGCTTCCGTCTGGACGCTGGGCAATGGCAAACGCGGGTCGGTTAAACCGCTCTTTTAGGCGCGCCGCGACCAGCCCCACAACGCCTTGGTGCCAGTCGGGGGATGCAACAACGATAATGGGAGGCCCCTCGCCTTCGCCAATTTCGGCTTCAGCAACAGCTATTGCTTCATCTACCGCCTGTTTTTCGATCTGCTGGCGTTCAACGTTAAGTTGATCGAGTTGAGATGCCAAATGCATCGCGTCATGCTCGTCGCTGGTCGAAAGCAGTTTTGCGCCCAAACTCGCATCACCTATTCGCCCACCTGCATTTATGCGAGGACCAATTACAAATCCCAAATGATAGGGGTTTAATGGCCCGGAAACCCGCGCCGCCATCGCCAAGGCGGCAATTCCTATGTTTGAGCCTTTGCGCATGGTTTCAATGCCGCGCTGCACGAAGGCACGGTTTAGGCCTTTTAGGGGTACAACATCGCATACGGTGCCCAAGGCCACCAAGTCCGTCATACTCATCAAATCGGGTAGCGGTTTAACACCTGCGTCCCGCAGTCTGCGATTAAGGGCAACCAATACCATAAAGGTAACCCCAGCAGCGCAGAGGTGCCCCAACTGTGAAATATCATCAAGACGATTTGGGTTGACCAATCCATCGGCTCCGGGCAATTCGCCATCAACCATATGGTGGTCGATAACCAGTATATCGACCCCCTTCTTTTTCGCATGGGCGATTGGCCCGTGGCTGGTGGTGCCACAGTCTAGCGTTACGATCAAAGTTGCGCCGTCGTCGATCAATTGGTCGATTGCGCCATTGTTGGGGCCATAGCCTTCGAATATCCGGTCCGGGATATAAACCAGTGGGTCCAAGCCAACACCTGTGAGATAACGCGTGATCAACGCCACCGATGTGGCCCCATCAACGTCATAATCGCCAAAAAGCGCCACTTGTTCATTGTTTTGCACAGCGCACACCAAACGATCCACAAGCTCTTCCATGCCCGTCAGCATGGTCGGATCGGGCATCAAATCGCGCAATGTTGGTGTCAGGAACTGCTCAGCATTCTCAAGCGACACGCCACGGCCAGCCATGACCCGTGCAACGATTTCGCTGATTTGAAGCTGTTGGCTCATGGCCGTGGCGGCACGGGAAGCATTTTCGTCTAACCGATCCAGCCATTGACGACCGGAGATAGATTTTTCAACGCCGAGGAAGTGTTTGGTTCGCTGCAACATAGCTAAGTGCTAACGCGCAAACAGCAATTCGTCGAGCAAAAATCGAAACGGTAATCATTTCGGCCGGTTGGAAATACTAAAAATTGAATTTCTTACGTTTTACAATTATTTCATCAATTCAAAGCAACTATTACTCAATACAGTAATAAGCAAAAACACAGAGATATAATAAAGGTTCTACGTAGTTTTAATCAAGCAAACCAAAGATCCAAACGAGTCACTTTAGGCCATACTATTTGGATCGCCTAGATTGCTATACTGTTTTCGTCTTGAACACGCGAATGCGGAGCGAGCAATCAGATAGTCATCCAACAGGCAGTTTGAAGTGATGCAACACTTCCCTCTGTCGTTTTACTCGCTGCTTTCTTCGTGATTATGCTGATGGCATATTGCTTTGAGCATAGGAAAACAGCTCCA
>NZ_CAKZPW010000393.1:0-5817 GCF_937139385.1 uncultured Maritalea sp.
GCATTACAGCGCTCGCAATAAGCGCAATCGCGCTCAAGCAACCAATTGCCTGAGCGTACGAAACACATTCAAACTGCACTGTGCGTGGTCCAGACCGTTGGACGAATGGCAGCAAAGAAACAGCGTCAGCCTGCATTTGGTGATGGAATTGCACGTCAGTCTTAAGTGGGGGCGAGGTCGGGACTGCCGTTGATCTTGTTTGAGCTTCTTTCACGGCCGAAAAAACCCCTTTCTTAATCAGTTTTCTGGATTCTACAGGTGAAAGACTGTTGGTAGCGTTGGCACCAATGCTTGATTTCACAACGATTGTTTTTGTGCCGGGGAATTGCTCGTCGATTTCGTTTGCAAGATAATCGTCGCCGCTTACCGCCAAAAGTGGCACGCCGATTTCGGCTGCATGCCCTGCAAATAGAGTTGGCTCGCCAGTCAATATCCCATTGATCTCAATACGTCGAAAAGCTTGGCCGCTGATGGTGTGCGAGAGAACACCAAAGTTATCCGCAGCAGCATGATAACCAATTAGCACCGCGCCGTCATAGCTCGCTGAAATGTCATCTATCATGGACAATGGTCGTGGCTTGCCAGAAACAATCCGCGCACGAGGGTCAAGATCCGTAACAATTAGATTGCGCATCGGACCATGTGAATCCGCCACAGTTACCTCTGTGCCACCGGCGTCAAACGCCGCTTCAATCGCCGCATTTGCCTCTTGGCTCATAAGCCGACGGGCAACTTCGTATTCGGGGTTCCCGCGTGCGCCTTGTAGGCTTTCGTTGACGCCGGCGACGCCTTCAATGTCGACGCTGATGAAGATTTTCATTTGTTGTCCTTCCGCGGTTGTTCGCATTTTGAAATTCTTTGATCACTAAATTCAACTTTGGGTATTGATATATTGGCGTTCTAGCCTTGCACCCAAACGGGTCAAAACCTCATAAGCGATGGTATTTGCTGCATCTGCAAAATCATCAATTGTTGTGCGATCGTTGAGCACTTCTATGCCAGCACATTGCTCAAGAATTTCCTTAGGGACGGCCGTTACGTCATAGACAACGCAATCCATTGAGATGCGCCCAATCATTGGTACAGCGTGATTACCGATCCAACCAACAATTGTTTTCGTGTTGGTGGTCTCTGTTTTCAAGGAAGCCGCACGGATCAAACCGTCTGCGTAGCCAATGCCGCATATTGCAATTCGAGTATCGCTATCAGCTAAATAGCCAGCGCCGTAGCCCAAACTTTGCCCTTTAGGTATGGTTTTGAATTGCATGACTCTGGCAGCTAAACGAATGACAGGCCGCAGTTGCGTGGTTTGCTCCGTCACTCGACCACCGTAGAGTGCTATGCCTGCCCGAACGACGTCAAAGTGTGTGGCTGCAGGCAAAAACACGCCCGAACTATTGCACAACGAAGCAGCAACATTGGGGAACAACTTCAGTGCGCGTTTGAACAGGCCTATTTGCTCGTTGTTCATCGGGTTTTCTGGTTCATCAGCACAAGCGAAATGACTGACGATCAATACTGGTTCTGGGCATTGTGTATCCGTGATAAACGTTCGCGCTTCTTGAAGTCGGCTATGCTCAATGCCGTACCTGTTTATGCCTGTTTCCACATGCAACGCATAAGGAGCATCTTTAGGCGCGCATTCATGCCAATTTTTTAGATCCGCAATACTGCCAAGAACAGGGGTCAGATTGGTATCTGCGTAATAAGGCACATTTTCAGTTATCAGGCCTTCAAAGACATATATAGATGCTGAGGGGCAGTACAGTCGAACATTCAAGGCTTCCTCAACTGTAGCTGTGAAAAACAGTTCGCAGCCTGCATCAAAAAGTGCACTGACAACTGCTGGAATGCCAAGGCCATAAGCGTTAGCTTTAACAACCGCACCAACTTTTGCGTTGCGTGCAATGCCAGAAAACGTTCGCCAATTACCGACGATCGCACCAAGATCGACAGTTAGTAAACCCGCTCGCGCTAGCATATTTGTCATTGTTTGAGTGTCTTTTGAGCGATCGTCCATTTCCTAAATCGCCTCAGCAAGGCTGTTTTCCAAATATGCTTCGCGTAGTTTTAATGTCATGGGACCTGGCGTGCCGGTGCCAATTGTATGTCCGTCAAGGGCAACCACAGGCGTGACAATGCCAGACGCAGATGTCGAAAATGCCTCATTTGCATTTTTTACTTCCTCAAGCGTGAAAGGTCGCTCCGATACCGCATAACCCAGTTCGTCAGCACATTCTAAGACCGCCTGTCGCGTTATGCCATGTAGAATACTGTTGGAGAGATCGCGCGTGACAATCTGATCATCTGCTGTCACAATATAGGCGTTGTTTGACGTACCTTCTGTGACAACACCATCTTGATGCATCCATGCATCATGGGCGCCTCGAACAACGGCGTCGTTCTTGATCATGGAAGAATAAGTGAGTTGAACTGTTTTGATGTCCCTTCGTCCCCAACGTAAATCTGGATAGGAGAGAACGTCCATGCCCCGTTTTGCCAAGGGATTGTCGATCAGCGATTTCTGCTGTGTAAACATCACCACACCCGCAGTCATTTTATCCCGCGGGTAAAGAAAATCGCGTTCAGCTGTACCGCGTGTGACCTGGATGTAGACCAGGCCCTCAGACAATCCGTCAGTCTTTACGAGCGTTCTGTGGATGTCCAGAATTTCCTCATTGCTCAATGACAGGTCGATTTCCAACTCACGCAATGACCTTCGGAGCCGTTCGATATGCGGGGCAAATCCGACAAGCTTGCCCTGCATAACGAAGGTGACTTCATAAACTGCATCTGCAAAAAGAAAACCTCTGTCGAAGACAGAAATCTTGGCTTCATTTTCGGGTACATATTCCCCATTTATGTAGATTTGGCGCATGAGATGCCTTTATGTGTCTTAGTTGTTTTTGGTTGGTGATTATCTGGTCAAATCGATTGATCGACGCTGTTGAATATCGGTATCTAAATTGGATATTGTCACTTTGATATTCACTTGCCCAATGCCATTATGTGATGAACTATGCAAAATGGACATAAGGTGGCACAATGGAACTGCAAAGAGTCCAGTTGGGCGCAGTTATCCCCTAAACGGCACTATCTTTATGCTTTGTTCACCCACTAATCTCCAAAGAGGTGCCCACGCAGTTCATTCTGTTTGTTGACATTCCAATAATGCGGGGGCTTTTCGCGGTGTTATGATGCCGAAGGGTCTTGTGTCAAATTGTCCAAATTGACTTTTCTGAATTCGAACTCACCTTCACTTTTTAATGGCTCCAACAAAGTAGAAATTATCTTTTTCTCTATTAACACAACTGTTTCAAATCAGGCCGTGCGTGCGATAGCAGGATTGTATGATGCGAGCTCTTCGGCAAAGGATTGTTCGCTTGCTAATCCAGCACTTTCTTTCATCAAATCGGCCACAGCTGTTGCTATGGCGGGAGCTGTCTGAATTCCATATCCGCCTTGTCCCGCGAGCCAAAAGAATCCTTCTTGATCATCATCGAAGCCGAATATTGGTGCCTTGGTTGAAACGAAATTTCTCAAGCCAGCCCATTTGTGTGAAATTCGATCAACCTTTAGGGGATATAGTCAAACGGCACAGGCAAAACCCCTAGCGTAGGATTTAGCCCCTAGCCGGAACAGACCCCATTATAGTCGATCGATGTCGCTTCAATGCTTGTGCTATCTCGTCAAAAGATACGCGTGCATGACGCCAACGTTCAATTTTACGACGCTCTTCTAGTGTGATTTGTGAGTAATTGTGTCCATGATAAATTCCTCCTGTCTGATAACACATTGTTTTCAAACAAAAGTCGCGCTTCAAGGTAGCGCGCACCCTGCTACACATCATGTCAAAGCTAAATAGAAATGGCTCTAGGTGGGCTATTTAGAAATGTCTCACTCCTGTGAGGAGGGCACATAGATAGCGGACATTGGCTGGACCGCAAGAGTCAAAGCCAATGGGGCGGAAGCTTCGCACTAAAGTCGTTTGCGAGCAGTCCTATTCTGCCACTATTCCGCAATTCTCTGACTTTGGGGTGTTCTGAATAAGTCCGTTGCTTACCCTGAAATGTCACTTTTTGGAATATCAAACATCGAAGGGCCTTGGCCGGTTCGCCGAGGTGCGTTGCCACTGCGCTTAAGTTCGCGTTTTGCCTGCTCCGTTGCCACGAACTCTAGAACTGCATCTAGTCGTTTGTTTTCGACAATCTCTGCTCGGTTGACCGAACGAAGTTTGTCAAAAGTTCTGTACGGCAGGCATACGCCATCATATTGAATCTCAACTCGACCATCCGGATAGTCGCAAATCGTCACTTTCTTTCGGGTAAGGCCGAGCGCAACATCAGTTTTGTCCAATATGAATAGCACTTTGTCATAACGAAGGGTGAGGGTGTTTGAAAGGGTACGTTCGACCTTGTTGCACATGGCGCCATCCAAACTGTCATGCTCGGATAAAGGACGGTGTACATCTTTTGGATTGCGCGGCACCTTGCCAAACCTCTGATTGAAATCGGCTGTGAATGCAGGGACAAACGCATTGGCGTCCTCAATGGTGCTGATATCCCGCAAGCGTAGCTCTTTGACCAATCGATCCTGCAAAGTCTTGTTCGCCCGTTCAACCCGACCCTTGGCCTGGGGAGAGTTGGCGCAGATAATATCGATGTTCAATTCATGAAGTGCTCGACCGAATTGTGTCATGCCCGATGTTGCATCTTTAACGGATGGATGGATTGTGCGGAAAACCGCGTGCTTGTCGCTATAGAACGCAAGCGGCTTGCCATATTGGCTCAGACACTCTTTTGCCGCATGAAAGTAGTCAAATGCGTTCTCTGTTTTACAAAACCGAAGATGCAAAATCTTGCTCGTGGCATCATCGATAAAGACGAGCAGGGCGCATCTTGGACCTCTTTCTTCAAACCACCAATGATGAGACCCATCAATCTGGATCAGCTCCCCAAAACACTCGCGGCGGTTTCTGGGCTGATGAATGTGCTGCTTGCGTTGGTCCTTACGTGACATCCAAATCCCAGCCTGAATCATCCATTTGCGCAACGTTTCTTTGGACACTGACACATCATGCAGTTCATTGAGCTTCTCGAGAGCCAAGGTTGGACCAAAATCGTGGTAGTTTTGCCGCACAAGCTCGACAACATAGTCACGAAAGCCGACTGAGTAAGTTCGATTGCTTGGCTTACCGCGCTTCTTTGAAATCAGGCCTAATGCACCATTCCGACGAAAATCTGCCACCAAGCGGGTCATTTGGCGCCGGCTGATTCCAACGAATTTAGCCGCCTGAACCACACTTATGCGCTGCTTTTGAATGTCCTCAATGATTTTAATCCGCAGTAGTTCTTTCTCGCTCATCACAAATAGTCCCATATCTGCATGCCTCATCATAAACTGAAAACTCAACTTGATGGGACATTTCTAACTTGCTAATGTGAGACATTACTAAATAGCTGCTACACATCAATTTCGCATAATTAAGATTATGGAACTAATTGTTATTTTGTATCAATGAGTTAACCAATTCTACTGGACGGCTGTCCCAGGGTGCTCGTGTTGCATTCAGTGCAAGTCTTGATGCCCCTCTGGATATCTGCGGGTTCCGACGATTAAAAGAAGATGTTGGCGCCGCGACACTCGATAACGTGCTGGATGCCGCTGACCGATTGGAATTCAAACAAATACTTAGTTTGCCAATTGTCGCAATTTCTGGTCTGAATGCCTCGCGGATCAAGATGTTGAACCGTCGAGTTGAAGGAGAAACCGCTTCGGAAATGTTGCAACACAGGGAAGAAATGGACTTGTCACTTT
>NZ_CAKZPW010000394.1:0-5815 GCF_937139385.1 uncultured Maritalea sp.
TATCGCAGATTTGTTGGGCGAAGCTCTTGCCCCCGGCGCTGTTGTTATGATCAAAGGGTCAAAAGGCACAGAGCTAAGTCCGGTTGTTGAAGCGCTACGCACACGATACTCTTCGATTTAGGCAAGTTACAGGGTTGGGAACTCCATGTTCTATTTTTTGCAGGAATTTGGCGATCAGTTTGCGGCGCTGAATGTATTTCGGTATCTGACTTTTCGCACCGGTGGCGCGACCATTACTGCGCTGTTTATCGTGTTTATTTTCGGCCCTCAGGTCATTTCACACCTTAAGTTGCGCCAAGGGCACGGTCAGCCCATCCGGGAGGATGGACCGCAAAGTCATCTGATTACCAAAAAGGGCACGCCCACCATGGGGGGGCTAATGATCTTGGTTAGTGTGCTGATATCTACCCTTTTGTGGGCAAATCTATCGAACGCTTATGTGTGGATTGTATTGTTTGTCACAGCCGGGTTTGGTGCCATTGGGTTTTATGATGACTATCTAAAGGTTAGCAAAGCCACGAACTCTGGCTTTGGTGGTCGGCAACGGTTGGTGCTTGAATCCGTTATTGCTGCAATCGCGTGTTATGCGGTCTCAACCATGGGTGAAGCCCCTTTTTCCACGTCGCTCGCCTTTCCCTTCATCAAAGATTTCGCTGTGGATTTAGGCATTTTCTTTGTTGTTTTTGGCGGGTTTATCATTGTTGCAGCGGGCAATTCGGTAAACCTTACGGATGGGCTTGATGGATTGGCGATTGTACCTGTGATGATTGCTGCAGGATCGTTTGGATTGATTGCTTATTTGGTGGGTAACGAAGTCTTTTCAAATTACCTATTGATTAACTTTGTGCCCGGTACCGGTGAACTTGCTGTATTGTGCGGTGCACTAATTGGCGCAGGGCTTGGGTTCTTGTGGTTCAACGCGCCGCCAGCCTCGATCTTTATGGGCGACACCGGCTCATTGGCCCTTGGCGGTATGTTGGGCGCAATTGCGGTTGCGACGAAGCACGAGATCGTGTTGGGCATTATTGGTGGGTTGTTTGTCCTTGAGACCGTTTCGGTCATTGTGCAAGTGATTTCGTTTAAAACGACGGGCAAGCGAATTTTTAAAATGGCGCCGATTCACCATCACTTTGAGCACTTGGGGTGGACAGAAAGCCAGATCGTTATTCGTTTCTGGATCATATCCTTTGTGCTTGCAATGATTGGTTTGTCTTCCTTGAAACTGCGCTAGTCATCGTTGAAAATTTTCAAATCGTTGCGAGTTGGTAACCAAATTTGGTGTATTTTTATACACCAAGTTTAGGACCAATAATGGTGTGCGGTTAACTACATGTTTTTACGCGAGTTTTCGAGAGAGCGAAAAACCCCTTTAGCAGAGTGGTGGTGGACGGTTGACCGCCCGTTGTTGGCAGCGCTTATTGGGCTGTTGGCTGCTGGGGTGATGATGTCTTTTGCGGCAAGCCCGGCGGTTGCGGTTCGCATTGGCTTAAACGAATGGCACTTTACCGTTCGGCACATCATTTTTTTGGTGCCAACAATTGGTGTGTTGATTGCAGGATCGTTTTTGACTTCGCGGCCCGCCCGACGTTTGGCGTTGGCGGTCCTCATCATCATGTCCGTTTTGATGGTGCTCACACTGTTTATTGGCACAGAGATCAAGGGTTCACAACGTTGGATATCGCTGTTGGGGTTCTCTATTCAGCCATCTGAATTCGTCAAACCTGCATTTGCGATCATCGCTGCTTGGTTGATATCTGAACAGATGAAATCGCCAGAAATGCCGGGGCATTTGATGGCGTTCGGTATTCTTGCAGGTATCGTTGGCGTATTGCTTTTGCAGCCCGATATTGGACAGACCGCACTTGTTCTTTTGACGTGGGCTGGCCTGTTGTTTATTTCAGGCATTTCATGGTGGGTGATTTTGACGTTGGGCGGCCTTTCAATCGCGGGCATCACTGGCGCTTATTTTATGTTTCCGCACGTGACACGGCGGTTTGACGCGTTTTTGAACCCAGAGACGGGCGACAATTATCAGGTTGAAAAAGCGCTGCAATCCCTATTGGAGGGCGGTTGGTTTGGTTTGGGGCCAGGCGAGGGCGTGGCCAAGCGTGCATTGCCCGATGCGCATGCGGATTTTGTTTTCTCAGCCGCCGCGGGCGAGTTTGGGATTTTGTTCTGCCTTGGTTTGGTCGCTTTGATGGCGTTTGTTGTGGCCCGTTGCATGTATTTGGCGCAATTGCAGCAAAACCTTTTTTCACGCCTGGCGGTTAGCGCAATTGCCATTCAATTCGGTATGCAAGCATGTATCAATTTGTTGGTGAACCTCAATCTCATCCCACCAAAAGGTATGACACTGCCATTTGTATCTTCTGGCGGCACGTCCATGATCGCCATTGCTTTTGGCATGGGGATATTGCTGGGCCTGACGCGTCGTAAGCCTGAACACACAATTCAATCCGGATTGCCCGCGTTTCGCGTTGGCGCCGCACAAGAGGTCGCATGAGTAAGTTTATCGTTTCTGCTGGTGGGTCGGGGGGACATTTGTTCCCAGCCCAAGCTCTTGCTCACGAGCTAATGCGCCGCGGGCATACTGTTCAACTGATGACGGACAAGCGCGCAAACAGTTTTGTGGCGGAATTTCCGGCTGAAAAGACACATATTATTCCGGCAGCGACGCCGAATTTGCGCGCGCCAGCAAAGGCGTTTCAGGCTGGGATTAGCATATTGCAGGGCATTGCAAAAGCTTATGGCATTCTAAAACGGGAAGACCCTGATGCGGTAATTGGGTTTGGTGGATATCCAACCTTTCCCCCCCTTATTGCAGCAACGCTGCGGGGCGTTCCAACAGTGCTGCACGAGCAGAATGCAGTTTTAGGTCGGGCCAACAGGGCGACCGCGCGATTTGCAGATATCATCGCGTTGAGCTTTGACATGACAAAGTTTGCTGAGAAATTTGAGGACAAATGCATCGTAACGGGCAATCCCGTACGTGATCTTGTGGTTGAGGCCGCAAAAAAACCTTATCCCGCGTTGCATGATGATGGGCCGATTAATGTTTTGGTCACGGGGGGCTCGCAGGGGGCACAAGTGTTCTCTGATATGTTGCCAGGTGCAATGATGAACATTCCAGATCAACTCCGTTCTCGCATACATTTGGTGCAACAATGTCGGGCGGATGATTTGAAACGGGCAACGGCAGTTTACGCTGAAACGCGTTTGAACGTGGAGCTTGCGCCCTTCTTTAAAGATTTGCCCCGCAGAATTGCAAATGCGCACTTGGTGATTTGCAGGGCCGGAGCCAGCACTATTTTTGAACTTGCGCAGATCGGCCGACCCGCTATTTACGTGCCGCTGCCAGGCTCGTTGGACCAAGACCAATTGCACAATGCACAGAATATGGTTGATGTGGGGGGCGGTGTTATTCTAGAGCAGGGCAATCTTTCACCCCATTTGCTAGCGACCGAACTCACCAAAATTCTGTGTGACCCCGAAAAGCTTAAAACAATGGCGCAAAATGCCAAGAAGCTATCCACGCAGGATGCTGTGGCAAAGCTCGCTTTGGTTGCGCAAGACGCTGCCAATGAAGAAGAATAGGAGAGCATCAAAATGAAGATGCCACAAAATATTGGTCCGGTGCATTTTGTCGGAATTGGCGGCATAGGCATGAGCGGAATTGCTGAAGTGCTGCACAACCAAGGTTATGAAGTGCGCGGTTCCGATTTGTCGCTGAACCCCAACGTGCAACGGTTGCAAGAAAAAGGTATTCACGTTGACATTGGCCAGCGTGCCGAAAATATCGAAAGTGCTGCAGTTGTGGTGATTTCGTCTGCAATTAAGTCTGACAACCCAGAGCTTGTTGCGGCACGAGCACGTTCTTTGCCTGTCGTTCGTCGAGCTGAAATGCTTGCAGAAATCATGCGGTTCAAAAATGCGATTGCTATTGGGGGAACCCACGGCAAAACGACAACAACATCTATGGTTGCCACCCTGTTGGATGCTGGCGGTGTTGATCCCACGGTGATCAATGGCGGTATCATTAATGCCTATGGCACGAATGCGCGTTTGGGCGACGGCGATTGGATGGTGGTTGAAGCGGACGAAAGCGATGGCACCTTTGTTAAATTGCCTGCTGACGTTGCGATAGTGACCAACGTGGATGCCGAGCATTTGGACCACTATGGTGATTTTGAAGCGGTCAAAAACGCCTTTTTGACCTTTGTTGAAAATGTGCCGTTTTATGGTTTTGCCGTGATGTGTCTTGATCACCCAACGGTTCAGGATTTGGTCGGCAAAGTTACCGACCGTCGCATCATCACCTATGGGCAAAATCCGCAAGCTGATGTTCTGTTAAAAGACGTGCGCAATAAAGACGGTAAATCTGTTTTTACGGTCGAAATTCGTGACCGATTGGCGGGGACGAGCGAAACCATCAAGGATTTGGTTTTGCCAATGCCGGGCATTTACAATGTGCTCAATGCGACAGCGGCCATTGCTGTTGCACATCAATTGCACGTGGATGCGGACGACATTCGAAGCGGTTTGGATAATTTCTCTGGTGTTAAGCGTCGCTTCACGACTGTGGGTGAGGTTGCGGGTACTCGGGTGATTGACGATTACGCTCATCATCCAGTTGAGATTTCATCCGTGCTCAAGGCAGCGCGGGCTTCGGCCAAAGGTGATGTGATTGCTGTGGTGCAACCGCATCGTTATTCACGTTTAGAAGATTTGTTTGAAGAATTTGCGAGCTGTTTCAATGATGCGGATACTGTGCTGGTGGCGCCTGTTTTTGCAGCTGGGGAGCAGCCGATTGATGGCATTAGCCATGAGAGTTTGGTTGAGCGACTTCGGGCCAAGGGCCACCGCGATGCGCGGGTTGTTGATCGGCCAGAAGCCCTAGCGCCCATTCTAGCGTCACGGGTGAATAAGGGGGACTATGTGGTGTGTCTGGGGGCAGGCTCGATCACACAATGGGCGGCGAAGCTGCCAAGTGAACTTCAAGCTCTTATCGGAGATAAATAGATGAGTTTTCCTGACCTTTTGCCCCAATTTGCTGATTGGATTGATGGCGTGCGTGGCCGATTGGTGCCCAACCAGTTGTTATCCGAAATCACATGGTTTCGGGTGGGTGGGCCTGCCCAATTGTTCTTCCAGCCCAAAGACGAAGAAGATCTACAATATTTTCTCAAGCATCTACCAAAAGATATAAAAGTCACAGTAATCGGTTTAGCGTCAAACCTATTGATCCGGGATGGTGGGCTAGATGGAGTTGTTATTCGCTTGTCTGCCAAAGGCTTTGGCGCGGTTGAAATTCTTGATGACCACAAATTGCGTGTTGGCACTGCGTTGCCCGACGTTAAGGTGGCAACCGCCGCAGCCGATGCAGGTATAGATGGATTGACGTTTTACCGTGGTATTCCTGGTGGCATCGGTGGCGCACTTTACATGAATGCTGGGTGTTATGGCACCGAAACGAAAGACCGGATGGTTGAGTTGCGCGGTATAACGCGTGACGGTGAAGTGGTGACCCTGACCAATGCAGACATGGGTTACAGATACCGGAAAAACAACGGACCGCGTGATATCATTTTCACGTCTGCTGTCTATCAAGGTTTTGCCGGGGATCCAGACGATATCAAATCGCGGATGAAGGAAATCACTGAAAAACGTGAAAGCTCACAACCTACCCGTTCGCGCACTGGGGGGTCGACTTTTAAGAACCCTGAAGGCCACTCAAGCTGGAAATTGGTTGATGCTGCGGGTGGTCGTGGGTTGCAAGTTGGCAACGCACAAGTGTCTGAATTGCACTGCAATTTCT
>NZ_CAKZPW010000395.1:0-2436 GCF_937139385.1 uncultured Maritalea sp.
TACGAAACCAGCAAATTAAAGCGTTGCGCATTGATTCCTTTGAGCAGTTAAACCAGCTTGCCAGCGTGTTAGAAAGCGCCATTGCCAAATATCAGCACATGCCGACGTTATTGGCGTCCAACGATCGGGTCAGAAAAGCACTGCGCGATGGCTTTGAATCGGATATTAATCAGTTGAATCGCGAGCTTGAGCAAATCAACCGCATTACTGAAGCCTCAGACAGCTACATTTTAAATATGGAAGGGTTGACCATTGCGGCGTCTAATTACCGTGAAGAGGCCAGTTTTGTCGGCCGTAATTTCGCCTTTCGCCCCTATTTTAAAGACGCCATTCGGGGCAAGCCGGGGCGTTATTATGCGCTGGGCACCACGTCGAATCGGCGCGGGTATTATTTTTCCTATCCTGTTTATGAAGGCGATTCCATTATTGGTGTGGCCGTTGTCAAAGTGGATCTGACACAATTTGAAAAACGCTTTGCGAATCAGCATTACGAATTTTTATTACTTGATCCTGATGGCATTGTGTTCAGCAGTTCTCGCCCGAATTGGCTGTATCGCGTGCTAGGAGAATTGTCTCATTTGGAATTGCAACGCATTGCCGATTCACAACGCTATTTTGGACAATCCATTGAAAAGCTGGCGATCGTCTATCAAAAACCGTTTGATGAAAAATCTCAGATCATCGACGTGTTAGAAAACACCATGACTAATGGCACCGAAGAGTTACAGCGAATGTCATTTTTGCGTATGAGTCGCCCGATTCGTTTATTGGATTTCAAAATTTCGATATTGGCGCCACTAAAAACCATTAATGAAGAGATTTCCCTATGGCGCGCTATTTTTGCTGGCGGTGTGACCATCACAGCGTTGCTTTTTGGCTTGGCTATGTTACGAAGCCGAATGCTACGAGAGCGTTCTGATGCCAATGAAATGACGCGACACAATCAAGCCTATATTCGTGAAGTGATTCAAAACACGCAAGCGGGCTTGGTAACATTGGATGAGCATCACAAAATAGAATCCTTTAATCCGGCGGTTGAAAAGCTGGTGGGGCAACCACTGGCACCACTGGTGGGACAGACATTGGATACCTTGTTTCAACCCGATGAACAAAGTTCAGTCATCACAACCTCTCAGGATGATTTTTTGGACGCCGCAAGTGACTTAGGCATTAAGGTTCTCACTCGAGAGGGGCATTTGTGTTATTCAAACCAATCTGTACCGGTAGAAATGACCTTATGTGAGATGCAGCTGCCTAATCGCCGCAGTTATTTGGTGACCTTTCATGACATGACTGAGCGGAAACGTTACGAACAAGACATCACCCAAGCGCGTATTGATCTAGAAGAACGAGTCAAAGAGCGTACATTTGAACTGCAAGGCGCCAACACGCGACTACGCCAAGAGATTGAAGAGCATAAAGGCACGCAGCGCGAGCTCATACAAACTGCTAAATTGGCTGTGTTAGGGCAGCTTAGTGCGGGGCTGAATCATGAGTTAAACCAACCTTTAACGGCGATCCGAGCGTTTGCCGGAAATGGATTGAAATTTTTAGACCGTGGGCAATATGAGCAAGCCCATGCGAACCTGCAACACATTAGCCAGCTTGGTCACCACATGGGCGATATTATTGCTCGCTTCAAGGTCTTTGCTCGAAAAGGGGATGTGCACCAGGGGCCAATTGCAGTGCAGACGGCCATTGTAGGGGCTCTAAAGATTATGAGCCCACGCTATAAAGAGGCCAATATCGAGCTCATAGTCGGGGAGGATTTGGGCTTTATTGTGAATGGTGACATGGTCTTTTTGGAACAGATGTTGGTGAATTTACTGGCCAATGCGGCGGATGCGATAGTGGAAGACGCCACGAACGAGCGTCGGGTTTTAATAGAGCAAAAAGCAATGGACGAGCAGATTATTATCAGTGTCCAAGATACCGGTAATGGTTTGAGCGAAGAAGCCACCAAACATTTATTTGAACCTTTTTTTACCTCCAAATCTTCTGGTTTAGGATTGGGATTGGGCTTGTCTATTAGTCAGCGTATCGTTGAAGCGATGGGCGGACAGATCAGTGCGCAAAATCGAGACTCTGGGGGGGCAGAATTTTGTGTTAGGCTACCCCGATTTAGCCCGCAAAGCATTATTGCCAAAGAGGAATCTTAATGCCGGACAGCAAGCAAGTTTTATTGATCGATGATGAACAAGCGGTTCGCATCGCGATTTCTCAGACATTGCAACTTGAAGATTTTGATGTGACTGAGTTTGCAACCGCTCAAGGTGTGATTGAGCAATTGTCACTGGATTGGTCTGGGGTGATTGTGAGCGATATTAACTTACCCGGCAAAAGTGGTTTAGAGCTGGTTGAAGACGTCAAAAAAATTGATGCAGAAACTCCGTTCATTCTGATCACGGTGCACGGTGACATTAGCATGGCGGTGAG
>NZ_CAKZPW010000396.1:0-10112 GCF_937139385.1 uncultured Maritalea sp.
TGATGGTGCTGAGATCAATATGGAATTCACAGTTGAGACTGGTAAGGGCTATGTGCCTGCTGATCGCAACCGTCCTGAAGATGCGCCAATTGGCTTTGTATCTGTGGATGCGTTGTTTTCACCAATTAAGCGCGTGTCTTATAAAGTGGAGAACACCCGTGAGGGCCAAGTTCTTGACTATGACAAGCTTAATTTGACAGTTGAAACTGATGGTTCAATTACCCCTGAAGATGCTGTGGCATTTGCTGCACGTATCTTGCAAGACCAATTGAATGTGTTCGTGAACTTTGAAGAGCCTGAGAAGGAAGTGGTTGAAGATGCAACGCCTGAGCTTGCATTTAATCCTGCGCTTCTCAAGAAAGTTGATGAGCTTGAATTGTCTGTTCGTTCTGCAAACTGCCTGAAGAACGACAACATCGTGTACATTGGTGATTTGATCCAAAAGTCGGAAGCGGAAATGTTGCGCACCCCGAACTTTGGCCGTAAATCACTAAATGAAATTAAAGAAGTTCTGGCGCAAATGGGCCTGCATCTTGGTATGGATGTAGCCAACTGGCCGCCTGAAAACATTGAAGATCTCGCGAAGCGTTTTGAAGATCACTATTGATCTTTTTCGCTTAACGCATTGAGTTGACAGGAGAATAGAATGCGCCACCGTAAAGCCGGTCGCAAGTTGAACCGTACTGCAAGCCATCGTAAAGCGATGTTTGCAAATATGGCCGCTGCGCTAATTAAGCACGAGCAGATTGTTACAACTGTTCCAAAAGCAAAAGACCTACGTCCAATCGTCGAAAAGTTGGTGACACTTGCGAAGAAGGGTGATCTTCACTCTCGTCGTATTGCCGCTTCTCGTATTGGTGATGAGACGCAAGCAAAGAAATTGTTTGATGTTTTGGGCCCACGTTACCAAGACCGTCAAGGTGGTTACACACGTGTGCTTAAAGCGGGTTTCCGCTATGGCGACAACGCACCAATCGCAGTGATTGAGTTTGTTGACCGCGATATCACAGCAAAAGGCAAAGATTCTGGCCCAACTGCTGAGCGTCAAGACCAAGCAGAAGAAGCAGCGTAAGCTACTTTATTTCTGGTATGAATTAGGGCGTCCTTCGGGGCGCCTTTTTTTTTGGCTCATTAAAGAAGGCTGCATGACGGTATTCCGAACTGTATATCATTGCCTGAGTGGTTGGCGACCAGATGGTCCTCATGTTATTTAGAGTTACAATAGCTTTCTAAGCGAGTGAAATGACCGACCTTTTTATTGAAGACTTATCTAACACGCCTGATGAAGATCGGCCTCTGGCCGATCTATTGCGCCCTCAGTCTTTGGCTGATGTGGTTGGGCAAGATCATTTGGTGGGTGAAGAAGGCATTTTGACCCGGATGATAAAGTCCGGGCGGTTGGGTTCTTTGGTATTTTGGGGGCCGCCGGGGTCTGGCAAAACAACAGTTGCCCGTCTGTTGGCGCAGAATGTCGACTATCACTTTCATCAGATTTCTGCGATTTTTTCCGGTGTTGCTGACCTCAAGAAGGTTTTTGAGCAGGCGCGGGATTTAAAACGGTCTGGCAAGCGAACCTTGTTATTTGTGGATGAAATCCACCGGTTTAACAGAGCACAGCAAGACAGTTTTTTGCCAGTGATGGAGGATGGCACGTTAGTTTTGGTTGGTGCGACAACGGAAAACCCGTCGTTTGAGTTGAATTCAGCTTTATTGTCTCGGGCCCAAGTGCTTACTTTTAAAGCCCACGACGATGAGGCCGCAGAACAATTGCTGCGCCGCGCAGAAGAGCATGTGGGGCGAACATTGCCGCTGAGTGAGGACGCACGAATTTCATTGGCTGAAATGGCGGATGGTGATGGCCGAGCTTTGTTGGGATTGGTTGAAGAGATCTTTGCAGCCACTGTTGATGGCGATGAGTTGGACAGGGAGGGGCTCGAGCGGATCGTTCAGCGCCGGGCGCCAGTTTATGACAAAGGACAGGATGGGCATTACAACCTTATTTCAGCGCTGCACAAGACCATTCGTGGATCTGACCCTGATGCGGCGCTTTACTATTTGACGCGCATGCTGGTTTCTGGGGAAGATCCGATGTTTTTGGCGCGTCGGTTGATCCGCATGGCGGTGGAAGATATTGGCCTAGCTGATCCACTTGCCCTGCCACAATGTGTGGCGGCACGGGATGCTTATCAAATGCTTGGCTCGCCCGAAGGGGAATTGGCATTGGCGCAGGCAGCTGTTTATTTGGCAACGGCGCCAAAATCTAACGCTGTTTACACTGCCTACAATCAGGCCACGGCATTTGCCAAAACAACTGGTTCGCCCATGCCACCAAAAAGCATATTGAATGCGCCCACCAAATTGATGAAAAATGAGGGATACAACAAGGGGTATATTTATGATCACGACACCCCTGAAGGCTTTTCTGGGCAAGACTATTTCCCCGATGATTTAGGGCGACAAGAGTTCTATCATCCTGTAGAACGCGGGTTCGAGCGGGACGTGCAAAAGCGAATGGACTATTTCAAGCGCTTGCGTTTCAGCAAAACTGCAGGCAAAACGGGCCTGAGTGAATAAGTTAGAAAGACAGTTGAATGTCCTATTTGCTGGTCGGTTTGGGCGGTGCATTGGGTGCTATGGGGCGACATAGCGTTGGCCAGTTGGTAATGCGATTTGGGCTAATTGGTTTTCCTTACGCCACGATGATCGTGAATGTAATTGGTTCATTCATCATTGGGGTTGTTATCGGGTATTTGGCCAAGACAACGCCTGAATGGGGCCAGTCAGCCCGGCTGTTTCTAGCGACCGGCTTTTGTGGCGGGTTCACGACATTTTCTGCATTTTCGTTAGATGCAATTGTTCTTTATGAGCGCGGTCAGGTGATGGCTGCTGCTGGTTATGTAGGTTTGTCTGTAGTGCTTTCGATTGCAGCATTGTTTGGCGCATTGGCGCTTATGAGAGGTTTGGCCCTATGAGTGGCGTACAACAACGAATAGTCACCGCAGAAGAAGAAGGCATGCGCCTTGATCGCTGGTTTTCTGTTCATTTCCCAGATTTGCCGTTTTCACGCCTTCAACGAATTATCCGAAAGGGCGAAGTACGGATTGATAAGGGGCGTGTGAAAGCGAACACTCGGCTTGCCAAAGGGCAAACCATTCGGGTACCGCCGATTGGTGATTTGCCCGAAACTCACAAAGAGTATCAGCCGCGTGTCGTCGAAAAAGACGTGCAATTGTTGCGTGATATTACGCTTTATGAAGATGAGACCATTTTGGTGATTAACAAGCCGCATGGTCTTGCTGTGCAAGGCGGCAGCGGCACCAAGTATCACGTGGACAAACTGCTAGAAAGCATTCCGAACAAGAAGGGTGAAAAGCCTCGGCTTGTGCACCGTTTGGATCGTGATACGTCGGGTTGCTTGCTGATAGCGAAAACACGTCAAGCTGCCTCACATTTCGGCAAAGTGTTTCGTTCCCGTTCAGCTCGTAAGATATATTGGGCGGTAACAGCATATGTGCCCCATCCAAAACAAGGCAAGATTTCTTGTTTTGTCGCCCGTCAATCGACAGAAGATGGCGAGCAAATGCGTGTGGTTGGTAATGGCGTTGACGGGGCGCAGCACTCGTTGACCCATTATTCGGTTACAGAAGATGCCGGCGGCAAGTTTGCTTGGGTGACCTTAAAACCAGTGACTGGTCGCACACACCAGTTGCGTGTGCATATGCAGCAAATGGGCACGCCAATCATTAATGATCCACGCTACTTCAATATTGAAAACTGGGAAAAGCCTGATGACTTGGGCGAAGGATTGCATTTGCACGCGCGCCGTCTTGCTATTCCATTGCCTAACGGCAAGCAGTTGGATATTACCGCGCCATTACCCCCGCACATGCAAAAGACGTTTGATATGTTCGGGTTTAACGTCAAATATTATGACCAAAACGACGAAGATGCCTTAGACGAGGATTGATCGGTGCCTGACCTTAGTCACTTTGATAAGCTTGAAGAGCCCGTCGCAGAAATTGCGCATGTGGTTTACGAGTTGGTGGCTGAGGTTGATCCCAATTTATACCGGATGAAGCGGTGGGGTTTTCCTGGGTTTGTTGGCAACTCCACAATCGTGACCGTTTGCGGACAGCCTAAGCACGTCAATTTGCAGTTTTTCTATGGGGCACATTTGCCCGATCCACTCGGGTTGCTGGAAGGCATAGGCAAAGATCTGCGGCATATCAAATTTCGGTCAATACCAGACACCGCACGCGAGGGTGTGCGTGAAGTAATATTGGCTGCAATTGAGTATGACAAAACATTGCGCGACGAAGGGTTGCGGGCGAGGGCTGAGAGCTAATGCGACTGGTGATTTTTGACGTCGACGGCACGATTGTCGATAGTGCTGCGCATATCGTGGAGAGCGCTCAATTTGTCTTTCACAAAAATAACCTGCCCAAACCTGCAGACGCTGATATTCGTGCAGGGATTGGGTTGAACCTAGATATTATTATGCTGAACTTGCTTGGCGACAACAATCAGGAGCTGGCGCTAAAACTTGAGCAAGACTATCGAGACTATTTCAATCATAAGATTGAACACGGCCTGATCAACGAACAGATTTATACAGGTGCTGCAGAGGCGATCGCGACACTTGGCGCTCAAGATGAGACATTTTTGGGCATCGCCACTGGCAAGCGTTTAAAAGGCGTGGAGCGCCTGTTCAAAGAGCAAGGTTTCGGCCACCATTTCCATACGCTACAAACGCCAGACAATAATCCATCCAAGCCAAATCCAGGCATGGTGTTGACGGCTATGAATGACACGGGCGTTTTGGCCGAAAAAACAGTGATGATTGGCGACACGTCTTATGATATGGCGATGGCAAAGGCGGCTGGCGTAAAAGCGTTGGGCGTAAATTGGGGTTACCACGACCATACAACATTGCGCGAAAGCGGCGCGGATTTGGTGATAGATCACTATCATCAACTCATTGATGCAATTGATGAATTGACGGAGTAAGCACGATGCGTGAGATTTTGGAAGATGCAGAAGCCCATATTGAAGATGGATATGGCCGTGCGCAAAAACACCAAAAACAACAGTTGGCAAAGCGCTTTTATAAACAAGTGAGCGTTGGCGCTGTCGAAGGTGGTTTTGGGGTTCTGTTAGACGGGCGTTCGATCAAATCGCCGGGCAAAACGCTGGTGAAAGTGCCAAGCCAGCGGCTTGCAACATTGCTTGCAGCTGAATGGGATGCGCAGGAAAAAGAGATCGACCCTGCGACCATGCCGTTGACCCGTTTGGTCAATACAACGGTCGAAAAGGGTGAAGAAACGCTTGATGCAGTGAAGGCGGAGATTGTTAAATTCGCCGGGAACGACTTGCTAACTTACAGAGCGGACACGCCACAAGAACTAGTTGATCTGCAATCAAAACATTGGGGCGGGGCGCTTGATGCGTTCACCAGGCGCTATGATGTTTCGTTCAACGTCATTACAGGAGTGATCCACCAAGACCAACCCCCTGAAGTGCAAGCACGGGTTGGTGAGATTATTGCGCCTTATGGGGTGTTTGGTGCCTTTTGCACAATGTTGATCACGTCGATTACGGGGTCAGCAATTCTTTCAGTTGGTTTGGCCGAGGGCTTGTTTAGTGCCTCCGAGGTCTTGAAAATCGCCTATGTAGATGAAGACTATCAAGCTAGCCATTGGGGTGAAGATGCGGAGGCAATGCGTATGCGTGCCTTCAAACGACAAGACTTTGACGCAGCGGTAAAAGTGTTGGAACTGGTCGAAAGAGAACTCTAGGCGTTTGCCTGATTTCTGATCCACTCAACAACAGATGGTGCGATCTCTTCAAGCGGATCCATCACGAAAGCGCGTTCGTGGGCGTGAGGGTGTGGCACCGTAAGCCGCTCATTATTGATTCTGGATTGGCCAAAGGCAATCACATCGATGTCGATGAGGCGAGGGCCCCATTTTTCATCGCGCTTGCGGCCCATCGCTTGTTCAATCATCAAGCACGAATCGAGCAAGTCGATTGGGCCTAGAGCTGTTTCTACTTCAATGGCCATATTGAGAAATGGATCTTGGTCGGTTTTACCCCAAGGGTCCGTTTCGATGATGCGAGATTTGCGGGTGATGTGTACGTCAGGGTGAGCGTCTAGTCGGCGCAACGCCTCTAGTAATTGTGCACGAGGGCGGCCAATATTTGCTCCAAGTCCAAGCCAAGCTTTTCCCATTACTTTGTCTCCCGATCTCGAACCAATTCTATTGCGAATTCACCAGTTACAACGGGAATCGGTGCTTCTGGTTTGCGCACACGTACTCTGACCCATTCAATCGTCTCAAATGTGTCGAACAAGCCATCAATCAAATGCTGCCCAAGCGCTTCGATAAGCTTGAAACGTGTTTGGGTAACACGCTCGTTGACCAAGTTGAAAATCTGGTCGTATGAAATTGTGTCTTCCACATCGTCCGTTAGGCCCGGTTTGGACAGGTCCACACCGCACTCTAGATCAATGCGAAAACGCTGCCCGAGGGCATTTTCTTCCTGCATGACGCCGTGGTAGCCATAAAAAGCTAAGTCAGCGAGCACGATTTTGTCTTCAGTCCGATTTGTCTTTGGCATCAATTATATTTCCCGAGCGGGTGGAGGGCTGTAATAGGTTGCGTGTGCAACTTGCAAAGCGTCATAGTTCTCGCGAACATCGTGCACACGAAATATATGCGCGCCCTGCGTGTATGCTAGTACCGTGGTTGCCCCCGTCGCCGCAACCCGTTCTTTAGGCTCAACCCCCAACAGTTTCCCAAGGGTCGATTTGCGCGAGAATCCAATAAGGATAGGGTACCCTAGTTCAACCAATTCGTCGATGCGACCAAGAAGCGTGAAGTTCTCTTCGTAGGTTTTTGCAAATCCAAACCCTGGATCAAGCACTATTTGAGATTTGGATAGTCCCGCATATTCAGCAATTTGAATGCTTTTGTCAAAGTATCGCTTTAGTTCCGAAACAATGTCTTTTTGTGTGTCGCGGTCTTCGTCCCAATGCATGAGAATAGATGGGGTATTATAGTGCGCGGCAACATCGGCAAGTTCTGGATCGCGTTGAAATCCCCACACATCATTGATGATTGAGGCGCCTGCCTGAATGGCTTGGTGACCAACGATTGCTTTGTATGTATCGATTGAAATGGGCTTATTGATTCTGGCTTCCGCCAAAGCGTCAAGCACCGGCATGATCCGGTCTAGTTCGGCCTGTGCGCCGACTTCCTTGGCTCCGGGGCGGGTGCTTTCGCCACCAACATCGATGATGTCAGCACCTTCGCTTATCATTTGTTTGGCCTGACCAACAGCGTCTGCGGCAGCACTATGCTCGCCGCCGTCAGAAAAGCTATCAGGCGTGACATTTAATATGCCCATAACCAACGGTTTTGGGCCAAGCTCCAAGGTCTTATCGCCCATTTTCAGGGAGAAAGCCTTATGCATCTTTATTTGCTTGTTGGGCTACATCAGCCGGGGTGCCATACAAGTCATATTCGTCAGAATCATTGATGGTGACTTTCACCATATCGCCGGGCTTGATGTTAATTGCGTCGTCAATAAACACTTGCCCGTCGATTTCTGGTGCATCCCATTGGCTGCGGCCCAGAGCACGGTCGTCTTCTGGTGAAACATCATCAACCAGCACGTCGATTGTTCGGCCAACTTTTTTGCTGAGGCGATCAATTGAAATGGCCTGGGCTTTTTCCATCAAGCGGCCATAGCGTTCTTGTTTGATCTCGTCGGGCACTGCGCCTTCAAGTTCATTGGCTGGCGCACCAGTCACAGGTTCATATGTGAAAGCGCCGACGCGGTCGATTTGTGTTTCATCAAGCCAATCAAGAAGTTGCTGGAAGTCGTCTTCAGTTTCACCGGGGAAGCCAACAATGAATGTCGAGCGAATTGCCAAATCAGGGCATATGTCGCGCCACGCTTTGATGCGATCAGCTGTTTTGACCTGGTTTGCGGGTCGGCGCATGGCTTTGAGCACATTTGGCGCGGCGTGCTGAAATGGAATATCAAGGTAAGGCAGAATTTTGCCTTCAGCCATCAGGTGGATCGATTTGTCCACATGCGGGTAGGGGTAGACATAGTGCATGCGAATCCATGCGTCCATATCGCCCAATTCGCGGGCCAAATCGTAAAAACGCGCATCAACGTCGCGCTTGTGAAAGCGTGAAGAGGCATATTTGATATCTTGGCCGTATGCGCTTGTGTCTTGAGAAATCACCATGATCTCCTTAACACCGGCTTTGACCAAACGTTCTGCTTCATAAAGTACGCTTGCGATTGGACGCGACTGCAAATCACCTCGAATGGCTGGGATAATGCAGAAAGTGCAACGGTTTGAGCAGCCTTCAGAAATCTTCAAGTAGGCATAGTGACGTGGCGTCAGACGCAAACCGTCCTCGGGCACAAGTGTTTCAAATGGCTTGTGAACCGGCGGCACATTTTCGTGCACTGCGTTTACAACAGCCTCGTATTGATGAGGGCCAGACACTGCCAAAACATTTGGATGGGTATCCCGGATCAACTGCTCTTCAGTACCCAGACAACCGGTTACAATAACCTTGCCATTTTCTTTGATGGCTTCGCCGATTGCCTCTAGGCTTTCAGCTTTGGCGCTGTCCAAGAACCCACACGTGTTTACGATGACAACGTCTGCGCCCTCGTAGTCACGCGAAAAATTGTAGCCTTGCGCACGCAGGGTGGTCAAAATGCGTTCAGAGTCGACAAGCGCTTTTGGGCAGCCGAGGCTGACAAGTCCGATGGTTGGGTTCTGGTTCATCCAAATTGCCTTTTTGAAGGATCAAAGCGCTTTCTAACGCTTTCAGGCCCCACGTCAAGCAAAGTCGGCAAACACTGCGTCCAACGTATCGCATAAGAAGTCCGCATTTTCTTTGTTGAACACCATGGGAGGCTTGAATTTCAACACGTTTTCAAGCGGCCCGTCGGTTGAAAGCAATATTGCGCGTTCGCGCATTTCATTTACGATTTGGCCAGCAAGATCGGTTGCCGGTTCCAGTGTTTCGCGGTCTTTCACCAGCTCAATGCCCAAGAACAATCCGTGCCCGCGCACATCGCCAACAAATTCGTATTTGTCTTTGAAGGTTTGCCAGCGGTTCAGGATATAGGCACCTAATTCTTTGGCGTGGCTTTGCATGTTTTCATTTTCAATCACATCCATTACCGCCATCCCGACTGCCATCGAGACTGGGTTGCCGCCGAAGGAGTTGAAATACTCCATGCCATTTGCAAAGCTGGTCGCAAGTTCTCTTGTGGTTACCACGGCGGCTAGCGGGTGCCCGTTGCCGATGGGTTTGCCCATCACCACTATGTCTGGCACCACGTCTTGCAACTCAAAACCCCAGAAATGATCGCCAACACGGCCAAAACCACATTGCACTTCGTCGGCGACGCATATGCCGCCTTCGGCGCGGATTGCAGCATAGGCTGCTTGCAAATAGCCTTTAGGGTAAGCGATTTGCCCGCCAACGCCAGATATAGATTCCGCGATGAAGGTTGCGGCCCCATTTCCGGTTTTACTTTTGATGTTACCAACGCATTCTGCGACAGACTGGGCGTAGGCTTTGCCTGAGTTTTCAGAATAGCCTTTGTGCGGCCCGCGATATGGGTCGGGAAAGTCAGCTATTTCAACAAAATCTGGTTGCGGGAAACCGCCTTTGCGCTTGAACTTATAGGGGCTGATGTCCACAGCACCCTGAGAATTGCCGTGGTATGCCCAATCGAGCACCACAGTGTTCTTTTGGCCCGTGGCGTGGCGCGCTATGCGCAGTGCCAACTCATTTGCTTCTGTGCCCGAGTTTACGAAAAACGCAACGGACAATGGATCAGGAAGCTTTGACGTAATGCGCTCAGCATAGTCCAGCACCAACTCATTCAAATAGCGCGTGTTGGTGTTCAAAATGGCGGCTTGTTTGCTGATTGCTTGCACAAGATGAGGGTGACAGTGGCCAATGTGGGTGATGTTGTTGACACAATCTAAGTGCGCTCGGCCCGTTTCATCAAAAAGATGCACGCCTTCGCCGCGCACGATTTTTAGTTTGTTTTTGTATGACACGCTC
>NZ_CAKZPW010000397.1:0-2185 GCF_937139385.1 uncultured Maritalea sp.
ACTATTTTCTTTTGCGGTTACGGTTAAACAGATGCCGTTGTGGGCAATTGATGCCCCAAGGTCGAAATCATCGGTGTTGTAAGACGTGCCAATGCGCATTTTGCGACCATCAGCCCGCTCTTCAACTGAAATGATGTTTGCAACGTCTGAAACAATTCCTGTGAACACTAATCGTTCCTTTGAAAGTGTGTAACGCGATCTGCGCCAAGTTTGCTGGTTCCATAGTCTAAAAAGCCCAGCGATGCCAGCTTGTCGCCAATATTTGAGCCTTGAACAGCAGGCAAGCCGCCTGCCCCAATCTCAATTTTGCTTTCCAATAGGTAAAACTCATCGATCAGTCCGGCATCGAGCAGTTCATTTAGCAACTTAGGGCCACCCTCCACCAGCAAATGATTGATGCCTTCATTCGCAATTGATTGGAGGGCGCTTTTCAAGTCTTTGTTGCTGCAAACGCTCACGAAACGTGGGTCTGCACCAAGTGTCATGCCACTTGGCAAATCTGAGGTTGCAGACGAAATGACAATTGGTCGTGGACTGCGGCTTTCCAGCCCCCTCAAACGCACATTAAGCGACGGGTTGTCCAAAATGGCAGTCTTTGCACCTACTGCAATCCCGTCGACCCGTGAACGCAGAGTGTGGGTCCAAGCCTTTGCCTCTGGTCCGGTGATGGCAACATTGCCCTCGCCGATACGTCCAACCATACCGTCTTTGGATACGGCGAGTTTGGCTGTGATAAAAGGGAGGCCTTTTCTAACGCGCTTAAAGAACGCGCGGTGCAATATCGCTGTTGGTTGATGGTCGACGAGCACAATGACATCAATCTTAGCCGCACGCAGCTTTTCGACACTTTGACCTGCGGTACGTGGGTCTGCGTCCAACTGACCTATAACAACACGCTTGATGCCCGCGTCAATCACTGCGTCAACACAAGGTGGCGTTTTACCGTGGTGGTGACAGGGTTCAAGCGTAACGTAGAGCGTTGCATCTGCTGATTTTTCGCCTGCACTTTCAATCGCTTGGGGTTCAGCGTGCGGGCGACCACCGGGTGCAGTTACAGCACGAGAAACCAGTATGTCCGTTTTAGGATCAACAATAAGTGCGGCAACGGTGGGGTTTTCTGCTGTGGTGCCTAAAAAGCGCGATGCGTACCTCGCGGCTGCGTCCATCCATTTGATGTCCGCCAAGGTTGGCATTTAATCGTCGTCCGAATTGTCCGCGTCGAGCTTGGACAGGAACGACTTAAAGTCGTCCGCTTTGGAAAAATTCTTGTAAACAGAGGCAAAGCGCACAAAGGCTACGTCGTCGAGTTCTTTGAGGCCTTCCATTACCAGCTGACCAATTTGCTCGGACGTAATTTCAGCATCGCCAATGCTTTCCAGCCGGCGCACAACGCCTGAGATCATGCGATCTGCGGCTTCTGCGTCAACTTCGCGTTTGCGCAAGGCTGTTTTGATGGATCGGTTCAGTTTTTCCCGATCAAAAGCCACCTTGCGACCGGACTTTTTGCTGACAATCAATTCGCGCAGCTGCACACGTTCAAACGTGGTGAAGCGTCCACCGCACGCCGAGCAAACTCGGCGGCGGCGAATAGCGTTAGAATCCTCGGTGGGCCGAGAATCCTTTACCTGCGTGTCATGGTTACCGCAATAAGGGCAGCGCATGGTGCCTCCTTAAGGCAAATTATGCGTAGATTGGGTGCGCGTCTGTCAGCACTTTAACTTGCTCACGAACGCCAGCTTCCACTGAAGCATTACCTTCTTCGCCATTTTCAGCCAAACCAGCAACCACTTCAACAATCAACTCACCAACTTTGGTGAAGTCTTCTTGGTTGAAGCCACGTGAAGTTGCTGCCGGTGTGCCCACACGAATACCAGACGTAATGAAAGGCTTTTCCGTATCAAACGGAATTGCATTTTTATTACAAGTAATGTGCGCACGCTCAAGAGCGGCTTCGGTTGCTTTGCCGGTTACGCCTTTGGGGCGAAGGTCAACAAGCATCAAATGGTTGTCTGTTCCACCGGAGAAGATATCCAAGCCACCGCTGATGATTGATTTGGCCAACGCGTCGGCATTATCAACAACATCTGAGATGTACTGCTTGAAGTCAGGTGTTAAAGCTTCGCCAAAAGCTACTGCTTTTGCTGCAATAACATGCATCAATGGTCCACCCTGAATGCCAGGGAAA
>NZ_CAKZPW010000398.1:0-5596 GCF_937139385.1 uncultured Maritalea sp.
CGTCTCTGGCGCCGAATTAGACGAAGCGATCAAAGCACGTGGCGCAATGCCATTGCCCCCATATATCAGCGCGAAGCGCGCGCATGATGATCAAGACGACACGGACTATCAAACGGTCTATGCGCAACACGATGGCGCGGTAGCCGCGCCAACTGCAGGCCTGCATTTTACCGATGAATTGCTTGCACAAATCGCAGCAAAAGGCGTTGAAATAGATTACGTCACGTTGCACGTGGGGGCTGGCACATTCTTGCCCGTTAAAGCTGACGATACCGACGACCATAAAATGCACGCCGAATGGGGCGAACTGAGCGCGCAAACGGTTGAAAATATCAAAAAGTGTCGCGCAAATGGCGGACGAATATTCGCTGTTGGCACCACCAGCCTACGCGTGCTCGAATCCGCAGCATTTGATGGCGAGCTGAAGCCATTTTGCGGTGAAACCGATATTTTCATTACCCCTGGCTACAAGTTCAACGCCGTTGACGTGTTGATGACGAATTTTCATCTCCCGAAATCAACCTTATTTATGCTGGTCAGCGCGTTCTCTGGATTAGAAAACATGCGCAACGCCTATAAACACGC
Source organism: uncultured Maritalea sp. (assembly GCF_937139385.1). Taxonomy (NCBI): domain Bacteria; kingdom Pseudomonadati; phylum Pseudomonadota; class Alphaproteobacteria; order Hyphomicrobiales; family Devosiaceae; genus Maritalea; species uncultured Maritalea sp. Next base: position 586 of record NZ_CAKZPW010000398.1, read on the forward strand.
GATCGAAAACAACTATCGCTTTTACTCATTTGGCGATGCGTCGCTTTTGTTTCAGGAACAGAAATGACCCAGCAAGAATTCTCGTTTGACCTCAAGAACACCAACAACGGCGCGCGATTGGGTGAAATCTCAACGCCGCGTGGCAATATTCGCACGCCTGCGTTTATGCCCGTTGGCACCGCGGCAACCGTAAAAGGTATGTATCCCGAACAAGTGGAAGCGCTTGGTGCGGATATCATTTTGGGCAACACTTATCACCTTATGTTGCGCCCAGGTGCCGAGCGCATGGCAAAGTTGGGCGGCTTGCATGAGTTTGCCCAATGGAAAAAACCAATTCTGACGGATAGCGGCGGTTTTCAGGTCATGTCCTTGGCAAAGCTGCGCAAACTTAATGAAAATGGGGTGTCGTTCAAATCGCATATTGATGGGTCTTCGCACCTTTTGACTCCCGAACGCTCTATTGAAATCCAAACACTGTTGGGTTCGGATATTCATATGCAGCTTGATGAGTGCGTAGCACTTCCAGCGGAACTGGCTGAAATAAAAAGGGCGATGGAGCTGTCCATTCGCTGGGCCGAGCGGTCAAAGACTGCTTTTGGCACACAGCCCGGTCATGCTTTGTTTGGCATCGTGCAAGGTGGCGACAACGAAGTTCTACGTCTGGAGTCGGCCAAGCAGCTGACAAATATCGGATTTCACGGCTATGCCGTTGGTGGACTGGCCGTTGGTGAACCTCAAGCAACAATGTTTGAAGTTCTTGATTATACGACACCTGCTTTGCCAACAGAAAAACCACGTTACTTGATGGGCGTTGGTAAACCCGATGATTTGTTGGGCGCTGTAAAGCGCGGCATTGATATGTTTGATTGTGTTCACCCAACAAGGGCAGGGCGCCACGGACACGCCTACACGCGTTTTGGGGTGATCAACATAAAAAATGCGCGGCATAAAGAAGATGCGCGACCATTGGACGAACAATCGCCAAATGAAAATTGCCGTCGTTTTCAACGCGCTTATTTGCATCATTTGCTCAAAGCGAACGAAATGTTGGGTGCGATGCTTTTAAGCCAGATAAATTTGGCCTATTACCAAGAATTGATGCAGGGCGCACGCGCCGCAATCGCACAAAACCGTTATGATGATTATGTGGCTGAAACCCGCGCGGGATGGGAAAGAGGCGACATCGAACCTTTAGGATAGGCACTTCTATGTCAGAACAAAACGTTGCTCAAGATCTCGCAAAATTGGATGCCGACCGCCAACGAATTGAACAAATCCATATGCGGGACATGTTCCGAAATGATCCGCAACGTTTCAAAAAATTCTCGCTTTGTGCCGGAGAGTTGTTCCTTGACTACTCCAAGAACAGAATTGACGAAAAATCACTCGCTAGTCTTTTTGATCTAGCCCGCACTTCAGGTGTCGAAACGCTTCGCGACCAAATGTGGTCAGGTGAACACATAAATTCGACAGAAGATCGCGCCGTCATGCATATGGCTTTGCGCCACCAAGGCAATGACCAACGAATAGTCGATGGCGAAAACATTTCCGCCCCCATTCGCAAAGTGTTGGCCGCCATGCGTGCCTATGCGACATCCCTGAGATCTGGCGAGATAAATGGCTCGACGGGCAAGAAAATCACAGATGTTGTCAATATTGGCATTGGCGGTTCAGACCTTGGCCCCGCAATGGTTGTGCGCGCGCTTTCTCCATTCGTATCGGAAATCAAGCCGCATTTTGTCTCCAACGTCGATGGCTCAGACATCGCGGATACGCTTAATGGGCTCAACCCAGAGACTACGCTGTTTATCGTGGCGTCCAAGACATTTACGACAGATGAAACGATGACCAATGCCAACTCCGCGCGCAAGTGGTTGTCTGCTGCGCTTGGAGATGCCGCAGTTGGGGATCATTTTGTTGCGGTTTCAACAAATCTGGCTGCTTGTGCAAGTTTTGGCATTCAGCAAGACCGAATTTTCGGCTTTTGGGATTGGGTTGGCGGACGCTATTCGGTTTGGAGTGCCATTGGCCTTTCGGTCATGTTAGCGATTGGTGCTGATCATTTTGATGACTTCTTGATTGGCGCTGCTGAATTGGATCAGCACTTCCTAACCGCACCACTCGAGCAGAATATGCCCGTTATTATGGGGCTGTTGGGCGTCTGGTACCGCAATGCATTTGATTTCTCAACCCACGCCGTTTTGCCATATGACGAGCGCTTGGGGCGCTTTGCCGCCTATTTGCAGCAGCAGGATATGGAAAGCAATGGCAAGTCTGTTCAGCGCGATGGAACATCGGTGAACTATGCAACTGGTCCTATTGTTTGGGGCGAGCCGGGCACCAACGGGCAACATGCATTCTATCAATTGATCCACCAAGGTACGGATGTCATTCCCGTCGATTTTTTGTTGGCGGCACAAGGTGAAGAAGACTATCCCGTTCACCATGAAAAGCTAGTGGCAAATTGTTTCGCACAATCTGAAGCCTTGATGCTGGGCAAAACCATTGAACAGGTGACAGAAGAACTGCATGGAGCGGGGGTGAGCTCTGAAGCAATAAAAGAACTGGCGCCGCATAAAGTGTTCCCAGGCAACCGCCCCTCCAACACCATTCTTTATAAGAAGCTGACCCCCAAAACCCTTGGCAGCTTGATTGCGCTTTATGAGCACAAGGTATTTGTGCAAGGCGCCATTTGGAACGTCAATTCCTACGATCAATGGGGTGTGGAATTGGGCAAACAATTGGCCAAAGCCCTCTTGCCCAAAGTACAAGGCCATGAAGCAGCAACCGCGCATGATTGTTCGACCCAAGGATTGTTGCAGCGCTTCCAGTCATTGCGCTAGAGCGAGTTCAAGAAACTAAGCAGTTGATTCCGTTCATTCAATTCGAGTGAACGGAAATCTTCTTTTGAACTTGCCGCTTCACCATCATGCCACAAAATGGCTTCCGTAAGTGTTCTTGCTCTACCATCATGTAGATAATTCTCATTCCCGTTGACTTCTTTGGTGTACCCAAGGCCCCATAGCGGCGGGGTGCGCCATTCCTGCGCCAATTCAGTGTCGCCAAATGCCGGATCGCGCAATCCATTTCCCATATCGTGCAACAGCAAGTCTGTGTACGCAGGTGCAAATTCCTGCTCTTGGTCAAACTTTGCGACGTGACAAGTCTGGCAGCCAATCGACTGAAACAGTTTTTCCCCTGCCAACACATCGTCATTATCGACACGCCTGCGAGGTGGCACGGCCAGGTTGGCGCTGTAAAGCGCAAGTATTCGGGCCTCATTGCCATCAAGTTCAGTGGTTTTGTTCTCCGGCTGGGTTAGGCTCGCCTGTAAACATTGCGGCTGAAACTGTGTGCAATCGCCAGCGTATGCGGAAAAGAGGGGTGTTGAAATGCCCATGTCACCGCTAGCGGCTTTGGAGGTTTGATGAAGTACAGTTGGTGTTTCAGCTTTCCAACCAAAACGCCCAATTTCACCGTTTGCAAGAAATGAAATTCGTCCAGAAATACCATCTTTATTCAAATCAAAAGGATCAGCATTCTGCGCTAGGGTCTCTTCTGGAACCGTTTCTAAGAACCCTAAGCCAATCAGAGCTTGCGGTAACCGTCCAGACAATTTGGCTTCTGGCTCCAACTCACCATAGGCAAGGTCTGTCGCTTCATACACCGGGTGTTGAAGCTCCACTAAGTCGCCGGTAGCCATTGTTTTTGTTGTTGTTATGTATGTCACCCGAACAATCGCCTCCGGTGGTGTTCCCACGCCATTCACTTGTATTTGGCTGCCATAGATTTTGTCTGATCTCGTGCCAAATTCAAGAGATGGAATGCCAACTGCTATAACAAATGAGGGCGAGAACGAACCTTGTGCAGGGGCCTGTCCGCGTCCATCTCTGACGTGACAGCTTGCACAAGAGTTTGCAGAAAACAAAGGTCCTAAACCGCTCTGGGTGCCATCCGCGTGTTCGTGTACTTTCCATTCATGGTGAAACAACCCCCTGCCATAGTTGAATTTGGCGAGGTCTGATGAATTCAGTTTAGGATCAGCTAGAGAAAACGCAGTGGGACCAAAAAGAACAAGTTGATCGCCGGCGGCTGCAGATGTGAGGCCGAACAAAACTAAAGCAAATAGTCCAACATATCGCGTCATCATGAATAAGCTTATCACGGCAGCTTAACCCAATCACCAACTCCTTGACATAGTCGGACGCAATGTACAAAGTGGACAAAAAGTCCAAATATGGAGCTGATGTGCGTATTTTAAATCGGGAAGAAATTGTTAGCCTGTCTGACTTCAATTCGATGGCTGACGCAATTGAGCGTTCCTACATCGCAGTCTCCAATGGTGGGGCAACTATTCCACCAGTTGGCTATTTGCCGCTCGCGCAACACAATGGCGATTGCCACGTAAAATTCGGCCATTTGCACGGAGATAGTGTCTTCATCGTAAAAATCGCAACTGGTTTCTATGATAATGCTAAATTGGGATTACCCACCAGCAACGGCATGATGGTCGCACTATCAGCGCAAACAGGTGAGGTGGTGGCCATCTTGCAGGATGAGGGGTTTCTCACTGATCTCAGAACAGCAATAGGTGCAGCAATTGCCACCAGAACATTGGCAAAACCAAGTGCTAAGAATGTCCTGGTCGTTGGAGCAGGAATCCAAGCAACACAACAGATTTTGGCACTCAAAAATCTTATGCCAGAGCGCACTTTCAATTTCAAAGTATGGGCGCGCAGTGCTGAAAAACTAGCGAAATTTGTCGAAGAGATGAACGCGGCAGATTGTAAGTTATCCCAATGCACAAATTTGGAGTTAGGCTGTGGTGAGGCCGAGATAATAATGACGACCACACCCAGTAGAACGCCAATCATTATGGATGAGTGGGTGCAAACCGGCACTCACATCACAGCATCTGGCGCGGATGCGCCCGGAAAAAGCGAGCTTGATATATCGCTCATCAAAAGAGCACATATACTGGTGGCTGACAAAATTGACCAATGCCTTGATC
>NZ_CAKZPW010000399.1:0-2744 GCF_937139385.1 uncultured Maritalea sp.
TCATGATCGATAAGAAGTAAGGAGTATATAATGAGTGATTTTCCGATTGTTGATGAGCAAACATTTTCTGCACAAACCTCTAGTGGTCTCGTATTGGTAGATTTTTACGCGGATTGGTGTGAAAAATATCCAATTATTTCAATTGAAGACGGTATGGACGAAGACGATTGGGACGGCTGGAAAGCCCTTACCCAAGCCATTGGCAATAAATGCCAATTAGTGGGCGACGATTTGTTTGTGACAAACTCTGAGCGTTTGAAATCTGGCATCAAAATGGGCGTTGCCAACTCAATCCTTGTGAAGGTGAACCAAATTGGTTCTTTGACCGAGACCTCGGAAGCTGTGGAAATGGCGCATAAGGCAAATTATTCATCAGTTATGTCGCACCGTTCGGGTGAAACTGAAGATGCAACAATTGCTGATTTGGCTGTCGCGATGAATTGCGGTCAGATTAAAACTGGTTCTTTGGCGCGTTCTGACCGGTTGGCAAAATACAACCAATTGATCCGCATTGAAGAACAACTTGGTTTTGCAGCAAAATATGCAGGCCGTGACATTCTAAAGAGCTAGTTTATTGCTCTAAAATTACTAATCGAAGCGCCGCCGGGGAGCCCTTGGCGGCGTTTTTACGTTTGGCCATGTCCGCCCCAGCGAAACTCGCCATTTGGACCTAATCCTGAGAATGGATTATGTGCCACTTCCCACAAAAAGCTGTCAGGATCTGCGAAGTAGCCTGAGTACCCGCCCCAAAAAACGGTCTGGCCCGGCTTGATCAACTTACCCCCGGCCTGTTGTGCTTGTGCTAAGATCGTGTCCACCTCGTCAGCGGAAATTACATTTTGTGCGAGGGTGAAGGGGGAGTATTGTCCGTCCGCAAATTCGACGTGCGCGTCTTTGGCCAGTTCTTGGCGCCCATAAAGTGCAAGAGCAGATCCTTGCAGGTTGAAGGCCACAATGTCATCACTGGGGTTACTCGCCATCTGCCATCCTAGGTTTTGGTAGAATTGGCACGATGCGGCAAGGTCACGCACACCAAGGGTGATAAGGCTGGCGCGTTGTTCCAAAAGTTTGCTCCACAGGTTTTGAAATGGTTTGAAGTCACTAAGATTTAACACAAATTATTTACATTCAAGCAAGATCTATCTCTAAGGATTTTGCGTAAATGCCCACACGTCTTAAGCGCCCTTCTTTGCGCAATAAGCTAGCGATTGCTACGGTGCTGATCGCCTTTCAGGGGTACCTTGGGTATCATCTGGTTGAGGGAAATTTTGGTATTGTTTCACAAGCCAAGTTTTCTGAACAATTGATTGAACTGTCCCAAGAGCGAGATCAGCTCGCCGATCGTGTTGAAGTTGCACAGAACCGAAATTCCTTGCTGACAACGGATCGTCTTGATCCTGATCTATTGACAGAACGTGCACGTCATCTGCTAGGGTTCAGCAACCCGAACGATCTTATTGTTTCCACAGATTCAGAGTAACCGTATATCGGTTAATACCAGCAAATAACCTAATATCAGTTAATCGGCTTATGTTGCTTTTTTACAGATGGTTAGCGGCGTTATCTCGAGTAAAACAATATTTCTTTTCATCTCGTTGGCGCGTTAAGATGCGCCCATAAATATGCGGAAGAACCCTAATTAGGCGTTGATGCTTGAAAATGCGGTTCAAAGTTGGAGAAGCGAATGTCCAAAAAGACCGATACTAAGGCTGCGGCGAGCAAGTCGAACGCACCTGAGTTCACGAAAGAAGAAGATCTATACGCCTATCGTGAAATGTTGTTGATCCGACGCTTTGAGGAAAAAGCGGGCCAAATGTATGGCATGGGTCTGATTGGTGGGTTCTGTCACCTTTATATCGGTCAAGAAGCGGTTGTGACAGGCGTTCACATGGCTTCTAAAAAGGGCGACGCTTCAATTACTGGTTATCGCGACCACGGTCATATGCTGATTGTTGGCCTTGATCCGAAAGCTGTGATGGCTGAGTTGACCGGGCGTGCGGGCGGTTTGTCCAAGGGCAAGGGCGGCTCCATGCACATGTTCTCCAATGAAGAACGGTTCTATGGCGGTAACGGCATCGTTGGCGCGCAGGTCAGCCTTGGTACAGGTTTGGCATTTGCTGCAAAGTATCGCGGTGAAGACACTGTTAGCCTTTCATACTTTGGCGATGGCGCATCCAACCAAGGTCAAGTCTACGAGAGCTTCAATATGGCGAAGCTTTGGAATTTGCCAGCGATCTATATTATCGAAAACAACCGCTACGCAATGGGTACCAGCCTAGAGCGCGCAGCTTCTACAACGGACTTGTCGCAACGTGGTGCTTCATTTGGCATCCCGGGTGAGCAAGTCGATGGTATGGACGTGCGCATGGTGCGTGAAGCCGCTGCTCGGGCGATGAAACATGCGCGTGAAGGCAATGGGCCATACATCTTGGAAATGCAGACTTATCGTTATCGCGGTCACTCCATGTCTGACCCAGCAAAATATCGTTCAAAAGACGAAGTGCAGTCCATGCGGGCCGAGCGCGATCCGATCGAGCAGGTAAAAGCGCGGATTTTGGATAATGGATGGTCCACCGAGGAAGAATTGAAGGCGTTAGACAAAGAACTGCGCGCAATTGTTTCAGAAGCTGCGGACTTTGCCACAAACGATCCAGAGCCAGATGCTGCTGAGCTTTATACTGAGATTACAGTCTAGATTCGACGGACCAGGAGAAAACATATGCCAATAGAAATTTTGATGCCTA
>NZ_CAKZPW010000400.1:0-3206 GCF_937139385.1 uncultured Maritalea sp.
GCTATGATGGCGATTTTAAAGATGCACATAATTATATCGTAACCGCGCCGGCAATTGAGGGTCCATGGTCCGACCCCGTCTATGCCAATTCATCTGGATTTGACCCTTCCCTTTTTCATGATGATGATGGGAAAAAGTGGTTCGTCAACATGAAGTGGAACCACCGATCAGAAGCGCCATGGGCACATAAAGCCAACCCAGCATTTGATGGTATCGTGTGCCAAGAGTTTGATGAGCGCGCCGGCAAGTTGGTTGGCGACATCAAAAGTATCTTTTCGGGGAGCGATCTTGGATTGACCGAAGCACCGCATCTTTTTAAACGAAACGACTACTATTATCTAACCGTTGCTGAAGGTGGCACCGGCTATCAACATGCGGTGACGATGGCGCGTTCGAAATCGATCAACGGACCATACGAGTTGCACCCCAAAAAGCATCTAATGACAGCGGCGAGCAGTCCTTCGTCGGCGCTTCAGCGCGTTGGCCACGGGCAAATTATCGACACACCAACCGGGGAAACATATCACACTTTTTTGTGTGGCCGCCCGTTGGCGTTAAACGGCCCGGCACCTCAGAACAGATGTCCATTGGGGCGAGAAACCGGTATAGCCAAATGTGAGTGGCGTGACGATGGTTGGCCGTATTTGGCGAATGGAACAATGTTGCCTGAAGTAGATGAACAGGCACCTTTTTATGTGCAAGGCGCTGACAAAAACAAAGCCATCACTTACACATTTACAGATGAGTTGCCGCTCGATTTCCAATGGCTTCGAACGCCAGAACCAGACCGCATCTTCACCCTAACCGGCGACGCATTGCGCCTCATTGGTCGCGAAAGCATCGGCAGTTGGTTTGAACAATCGTTGGTGGCACGACGGCAAGAACATTTTGCGTTGCACGCCACAACGATTGTCAGTTTTGATGCCACGGACTACCAACAAAGCGCAGGCCTTGTTGCCTACTACAATCGGCACAAGTTTCACTATTTATGCATCAGCCACGACCCTGATGTTGGGCGCATTCTCACCATTTTGAGCTGCGATGGCGACTGGCCAGAATGTCGGCTAAGCTTTCCTTTGAGGGAAAACATTGCATTGGGCGACGACAAAGAGATTGAACTTGGCCTTTCCATTGATTTCGACAAGCTGCAGTTTTTCTGGCGGAGTAAGGCCAACAATTGGACGAAGGTTGGGCCAGAACTTGACGCTTCCGAGCTTTCGGATGAAGGCGGACGCGGTGAACATGCTTCGTTTACCGGCAATTTTGTGGGCATGGCCGCATTTGACACATCCGGTCGCGCCGCAACGGCCGATTTCAAGAGTTTTATCTATGACCCGCTATGTGCGGCAATAACAATTGGAGAAAAATGATGGCGAATAATATGAAGGGTCCGGGCATTTTTCTTGCGCAATTCATGAGCGATGAAGCCCCTTTTAATTCCCTTTCCACAATCACGAAGTGGGCAGGTGAATTGGGCTATAAGGGTGTGCAAATGCCCGCGGGAGATGACCGGCTATTCGATCTTGACAAGGCGGCGACATCTAAAACCTATTGCGATGAAATTGCAGGTATTTGTAGTGAAAACGGGGTGGAAATAACTGAATTGTCCACTCATATGCTTGGACAAATGGTGGCTGTGCACCCCGCATATGATGCGCAGTTTGACGGGTTTGTTCCTGACGCGGTGCGCGGCAACTCCAAGGCGCGCCAAGAATGGGCAACAGGCGAAATGGTAAAAGCCGCAAAGGCTTCACGCAATTTTGGCCTTGATGTTTCAGTGTCTTTTACCGGGTCCCTTGCCTTCCCCTATATTTACCCTTGGCCCCAGCGCCCGGACGGTTTGGTGGAAGAAGCATTTGCTGAATTGGCGCGACGGTGGACGCCGATTTTAGACGTTTATGAAGAAAATGGCGTCGACATTGCCTATGAAATCCACCCGGGTGAAGACGTTTTTGATGGCGCTACTTTTGAGATGTTTTTGGACGCGGTGAATGGTCACAAACGGTGCATGATCAATTATGATCCGTCGCACTTTTTGTTGCAGCAAATGGACTATCTTGCCTTTATCGACATCTATCATGAACGCATATCCGCCTTTCATGTAAAAGACGCAGAGTTCAACCCTGACGGACGCCAAGGGGTTTATTCTGGGTATCAGCCCTGGCTCAACCGAGCGGGACGTTTTCGCTCCCTTGGCGATGGGCAGGTTGATTTTTCCGCCATATTCTCAAAACTTGCCACTTATGGATATGAAGGTTGGGCTGTGCTGGAATGGGAATGCTGTTTAAAGCACCCGGAGGACGGCGCGCGCGAAGGCGCTCCTTTTATCGAACACCATATGATCCGGCGCACAGAACGCGCTTTTGACGATTTTGCGGATAGCGGAGTTGATCGCGCGGCTTTGCGCAAAATGATGGGCATAGAGTAGGATACGATATGCATAAACGCATAAAACTGGGCATGGTTGGCGGCGGACAAGGCGCTTTTATCGGTGCCGTGCACCGCATGGCGGCGCGGCTTGATGATCAGTTTGAGTTGGTGGCAGGTGCCCTTTCTTCAAACGCTGAACGTGCAGCAGCGTCTGGTGCGGAACTTGGCATAGATCCGGTACGTTCCTATGCGTCTTTTGAAGAGATGGCAAAGGCTGAAGCCGCACGCAAAGATGGCATTCAAGCGGTTTCTGTGGTGACACCCAACCATATGCATTATCCAGTTGCCAAAGCCTTTTTGGAGGCGGGTATTCACGTGATTTGCGATAAACCCCTCACCTCAACGTTGGAGGATGCGATTGCGCTTGGCGAAATTGCCAAAGACTCCAGCGCTGAGTTTATACTCACCCACAACTATTCAGGTTACCCCATGGTGCGCCAAGCGCGCGAGATGGTGCGCTCCGGCAAAATCGGCAACCTGCGCAAAGTGCATGTGGAGTATGTGCAAGACTGGTTGAGTGCATCGATTAGCGCAGGCGAAAACAAACAAGCCGATTGGCGGGCTGACCCAAAACGTTCCGGACTGGGCGGAGCGATCGCAGACATTGGCACCCACGCGTTTCAACTAACGGATTTTATTTGCGGTGAACCGCTAAAGGAGTTGGCTGCAGACTTGACCAGTTTTGTTGCTGGAAGATTGGTGGATGACGACGCGCATATGATGTTGCGTTATCAAAACGGGGCCAAAGGGTATCTTTGGGCCAGCCAAGTTTGCCC
>NZ_CAKZPW010000401.1:0-3043 GCF_937139385.1 uncultured Maritalea sp.
TACCGGTTTGCCATCTTCATTGATGAACCGACCACAAAGTACACCGCACGCGCCTTGATTAACATAGGTCTTGAGGTCTTTTTCTGTGGCAATACCACTCATCACCACATGGGAATTGGCTTTAACCGAACCCGCTGCAAATACAGCTTTGTTGCAATGCTCCAACGCGCTTAGCTGCTTCTTGATGATCGGCTCTTCACGCAATTGGCGGGCAAGCTCTGGGTTGGTTACAATTGCCGGAGCGTGCAAGTTCACACATGCAGCCCCCAGCCCTTGGGCCAAGTGCGCAGAGCAAATCTCTGCGGTAAACCCATATGGGGTGGCCATAGACCCAACCAATTGGGCCACCTCGACGTTGGGAATGGTCACATTTGCTGACGAAACCAAAATCTCCGCCATCTCGAAAATGGTTTGCCCCCAGGCAACGCCTAATTTGTCTCCTGAAACCACCAAATCTGGTAGCCACTCCGCGGCACCACGTGCAGCACGTGTAAGTCTAGATTGAACATCCCCAAGACCATTTGGCACAATAAATGCAGCTTTCAGGCCAAACTTATCCCTCAATTGGTTCGCCAAACTGTGGCCCATAAAAACATCTGGCGCCATTGTGACGCGGATATAGTTTTTTTCTCGCGCCTCTTGCAAATAATTGACCACAGTGGCGCGCGAAACATCCAATCGATCGGCAATCTCATTTTGGTTCAAGCCATCATGATAATAGAGCCATGCCGCCTCGACTACGATTTCATCGCCGCTAACCTGCCCAGATGCGCGCCTTTTACCGTATGCCATAACTTCCCTTTTTTTCTATTTGACAGGAGCGACTAACATTTGTCAAATTACAAAAAATCATCCCCAACTTGAACGGATAGCCCCTTGGTAAAAAATCTCTGGAACGACAATGACGCTCAAACATATTTAGACAATGCTGGTCCAGAGGAAGCCGATCGTCAACTGGCATTGAGGATTTATACATCCCACATCATTGGTCAAGACCCAGACATGGTTATGCATGGCGGCGGTAACACGTCAGTTAAGGTGAAGCGCCAAGATATTTTTGGCAATCAAATCGATGTTTTGCACGTCAAGGGTAGTGGTTGGGACCTCGAAACAATTCAAGCGGAGGGGTTGCCTGGGGTGCACATCACGCCGCTAAAGAAGTTGCGTCAGCTGAATGCCTTGTCAGACGAAGACATGGTCAATCTACAGCGTTCCAACTTGCTAGACAGCACATCTCCCAACCCATCGGTGGAGACTTTGTTGCATGCCTATATTCCACACACATTCGTTGATCATACGCATGCTACATCGATGTTGGCCCTAGCAAATATGCCGAATGTTGAGGAAGTCATCAAAGAGATTTTTGGCGATCATGTCGCAATTGTACCCTACATTATGCCCGGTTTTGAACTGGCCAAAGTGGCGGCCGATATTTTTGACAAAAACCCAAATGTTGATGGTCTTCATTTGATAAATCATGGTCATTTTACATTTGGGGCGGATGCCAAAACATCGTATGAATTGATGGTTGAACACGTGAGCGCCGTTGAAAATTGGTTTAAGGCTCGTGCCGCCAAAGCGATATCCGCTCCAAGCCAAAGCCTCAACCCCACCAGCGTGCTGCCAAAAATTCGGGCGTCCTTAGCGCGCACAATGGCTAGTCATACCCAAAATCCGGATCAACCGGCACCATTTTTGGATTTGCGGAGCAACAACCAAATTCTTGGTTTCCTAGCGCGTCAAGATTTGAGTTCTTTGGCCACACGTGGGGTCGCAACCCCAGACCATGTGATCCGCACCAAAGGGTTCCCAACAATCATTCAAAGCGACGCCCAACAGGCAATTGACTGCGCAATAGATGAATTTGTTGCGGCGTATAAAGCATATTTCGCCCGCCAAGATGCTCGGATTAGCGATCGAAAAACCATGCTTGTGCCGACCCCAAATCTATTTTGGGTGCCCGGGTTGGGGCTGATTGGTGTTGGGTCGAATGCCAGTGCCGCGCGTGTTGCGGCTGATTTGGGCGCACAAACGGTTCAGGTAATGGAATGGGCTGAGGCCAATGGTGGTTTTCATCCGATTGAGGAAGATGATTTGTTCGACATGGAATATTGGTCTCTTGAACAAGCCAAGCTGGGCAAGGCAAAGCCCAAGCCCTTGCAAGGCAAGGCAGTATTGGTGACGGGGGCCGCAGGTGCGATCGGTTTGGCGACCGCCGTAGCTTTTAAAGAGCAAGGCGCCAATGTCTTCTTGATTGACCGGGATCCACAAGCTTTAGAAAAAGCAATTGAAGCACTGGGCCCAGATCACGGCGGCGCGGTTATTGATCTGTGCAGCGAAAACGGCGCCCAACTCTCCGTTGAGGCAGCAGTAAACCAATTTGGTGGCGTTGATGTTTTGGTGAGCAATGCAGGTGCGGCATGGTCGAAATCCATGTTGGAGATGGATCACGACACGCTGCGAAACAGTTTTGAGTTGAATTTTTTCTCTCACCAAAAGATTGCGCAAGCAGCGGCGAAGGTGATGATCGCCCAAAATACCGGCGGACAAATCTTGTTCAATGTTTCCAAGCAAGCCGTTAATCCCGGCAAGGATTTTGGGGCGTATGGTTTACCCAAAGCGGCCACGTTCTTTTTACTAAAGCAACTTGCTTTGGAACTGGGTGAACACGGCATCCGCGTAAACGGCGTAAATGCCGATCGAATCCGTTCTGGTTTGTTGACAAAAGAGTTCATCGAAAGTCGCTCCGCTTCTCGCAATATTAGCGCCCAAAACTACATGTCGGGTAATTTGCTCAAGCGCGAAGTTGAAGCTCGGCATGTGGCCAGCGCCTTCGTAGCCCTGGCAATGGCTGACCGCACCACGGCCCATGTAATGACAGTTGACGGCGGCAACATTGAAGCTAGCCTGCGGTAGTCAATGACGTTGAATATGGTCGGAGTTGGTTTGATCAGGCGTCGAGCTTCTCCGGTACGCGCAACCCTGAAGCGCGCCTTCTGTTTGAAAACAATATGTCTATCAAATGCTGACGCCGGACACAGCA